>NZ_JAUWQB010000131.1 GCF_030611305.1 Desulfobacula sp.
TTATCATCCACCAGCAGAATTTGTTCTGTTCCACCCTGGACTGGTTCTTTAGTCTGGATATTCTGTTTTTCAAAAGAACTTTTTTCTACTGGAAAGTAAACATGGAATTCTGTACCTTTGCCAGGTTCGCTGTATACTTTGACAGCTCCATTCATGTTTTTAACAATGCCGTGAACAACAGACAATCCCATCCCAGTGCCTTTGCCTATTCCTTTGGTTGTAAAAAACGGGTCAAAGATTTTTTCTGTCACATCTTTATCCATACCGGTGCCTGTATCAGCTATAGTTAGACAAGCATAATCACCAGGTGTCATATCAGGAGTTATTACGTCCTGTTCTCCTAATTCGACTTCTTTGAGACTTACTTTCAGCTCCCCTCCGGTCTCCTCCATGGCATGGTAGGCATTAGTTGCAAGGTTCATTACAATCTGATGAATTTGTGTGGGATCAGCCTTGATCGTACCACAATCCGCCCTGATATCCTGTATGATATCAATGGTGGTGGGGATGGTGGACCTGATCAGTCTTAATGCTTCCTTGACAACAAGCTGCATCTTCATCAGGATGACCTCTGTACTATCCTGACGGGCGAAGGTGAGTATCTGTCTTACCAGGTCCTTGGCTCTCAAGGCACTGGTATGAATTTGATTCAGACCATCCCGGAATGGGCTGTCCTCAGGAATGTCCGCTAATAACAGATCTGCATAGCCTAAAATCGGGAAAAGAATGTTGTTGAAATCGTGGGCAATACCGCCGGCAAGCGTGCCGATGGCTTCCATCTTCTGGGCTTGCTGGAGATGCGATTCAAATTGTTTACGTTCGGTGATATCCTGGATAATTTCTATCGCGCCAATGATAGTTCCATCTTGATATCTCAACGGTGCAGCAGAGAAGAAAAGCCATTTGACTTTTTCTCCCAGATCAGGGAAAAAGCTTTCGCCTTCATATGCCCCTTCAATCAGAGTAGATTTATTAATTTTCACCTCATAGTGTTCGTCTATCTCTTTCTCTGTTGCTCCATCTAATATCAAATCTGCCAAAACCTGTCTTTCTTCAGGATAAAAGGGAAGCCAGTGTTTTTTTGTGCCCACCATTTCAGTCTCAGGAAAACCGGTTAATTTCTCACAGGCATTATTCCAGTGTGTGATGATGTGGTTGCTATCAATAATAAAGGTTGGGATCGAAGTTCCTTGAACAGCTTGCTCGAGTTTTTCTTTACTATCCTGCAAATCTTTTTCCGCTTTCTTACGTTCAACAATCTCTTTGTTGAGTTCACCGATAGATGTTGTTGTTCTCTTTAAATCCATTGACATCTTATCAAATGCTCTTGAAAGCTGACCGATTTCATTTTTTGCATCAGTGCTGATTTTATGATTCAAATTGCCGCTTCCTATAATCCGAACGCCTTTTTCAAGTGCTGTAATTGGTTTAGCAACACTATTATTAATCCAAAACAATATCCCTATGACAAAAAAAGCAAACAGTATAAAAAAGGCAATAATCAACGATATGGTTATTTGGTTAGAAAGCATAACCTCTGTTTGAATTGTGTGCTGCAATTGAAATACAAGGGAAATCATAGCTTGTGATCTTACCAGCAGCTCGCTTGCCAGCCTTTTTTTAAGCTTCAAAAAATATATATCTTTTTGTCTGTCATTTATCGGCTCCTTTTCTAACTCTTCAGATAATTCTCCAAAAATAATTCCAATTCGCAGAAGGTTCTGATGTATCTTGCTAAATAATATTTTTTGATTTTGGGAGTCGAATTTGTTTTTTTCTTGTATAAAACTCTGTGACAGAAGATTATATTTGGATCTCCACTGTATCAGCGATCGCTCTTCAGAATACAGCAAATACTCATGCATTACGATTTTCAGTTCAGCTATGTCTTTGACTATTTTTGCAGCTAATATTGTTTCATTATTATTCTGGTTTATTTTTTGAGTTGTTATAAAAATAAATAAGCCCAACGTTACAGTCACTACAATGCATAAAAGAATACCAATCTGTGTTATAGTTTTAATTTTCATTGCACTTATTCCTTAACGGATGATAGTAATTAATTCAGGCTTAACCGCCTCCAGGACATCCAGGTAAATAAAATCAAGATAATTAGGAATTTTTTTGCTGTTGGTGAATTTGTTTTCAATCGTCCATCGTGCAATCTCATCCCAGGATATCAACAAGGCTTGATCCAGGGAAATATTAAAACCTAAATCATTCCAAGCTGCACGGACAATCTCTTTATCGAAATTAAAGTTTTTAGCTATCAGCTCTTGCGATTTTTCTTTATTATTTTGAATGAACTCGGCAGATCTATTGATTGCACTGAGGAGTTTTTTTAAAATTTCAGGATGGTCTTTAGCGAAACTTTTATGTGCTACAAAATTAAAAGTTGCCCTGTATATTTCCGAGTTTGGCAATTCTATAGCATTATCCTGCAGCAGGCGATAGGTTTCTTGACAGTATGGCTGCCAGACGGAAACAGCATCCACCTCATTATTTTTCAGGGCCGTCGGCATATCAACCGTCTTGATATTAACAAGTTCTACATCGGAAATTGACAACCTGTTATGAATTAAAAACACCCCCAGAAAAAAGTGACTTGATGTTCCTATATTTACTCCTATTTTTTTCCCTTTTAAATCCGACCCCGTCTTAATACCGCTATCTTTACGTCCGATTATTTTGACAAACGAATATGAGTAGGCAAATGTAGAAAAGATACAAAAATCCTGTCTTTTGAAACTATTAATTACAACAGGCATATCTGCAACCGTGGATATATCAACTTCTCCGGCAAACAAACCCTTAATGGCTAACTTGCCACTACTATATCCGGTTAAAGCCACATCAAGACCTTGTTCGGAAAAATAGCCTTGTTCCTTTGCAATATATACAGGAATTGACAAAAATGATTTTGAAAACCCAAGTTTTACTTTTTCAAGGCTCTTTGGAGATTCACCGGGCTTGCAGCCCATAAAAAACTGCATGGTGATTACCAGAGAAAGCAGGATAAGGGCAATTATCATCCAAACAAAAAATTTATTTTTTCCCTGTTCATGTATCCCATCCTCTTTTTTTCTGATCATCATTGTTCCCTCCTATACAGATCAGTGATTTTTTTAATAATTTTGAATTTTGTGACCAGAATACTTATCATATTTTGCACACTCCCCAAACCATAAAGTAACCAGAATGCTTTTAATATTCTGGTCAATCTAAATAAAAATCACAATAATATATGTTGTGGTACAAAGTAAATAAATTTTCACGAGTTAAATTCATCTATATGGGGAAATGCAAAATCAAAAGAATCAAAATCCGATTATATTTTATTGGAGATAAAGCAGATTTTATTCAAAGCCTGGAAAATAATTTTGATATCAATTAGTTTCGCCTTTTGCTTTTTTCAGGTCAACAATCTTACCCCGAATTTTTGCCATAAGTTTTGAAGTATCAAAAGTGTCATCGTCACCAATTTGGCAATATCGATCAAAGTCCTTATTTGAATTATGACCAGAATATTTTCTGGCAGTTTCTTTTCCGGCAGCTTTTGCAATTGCAGTAATACTTGAATGCCGGGTGCCGCCATAAAGATCAAGGTCAAATATTCCAATTTCAGCGCAAGCTTTTTTCCAGTTGCGGTACAAGTAATCTTTTCCGAATGGGTAACCATCAGGACGACGGAAAAACAAGACAGAATCAACAGCAGGGTATTGTTTTTTTAATATTTTAAATTCATTGATATAATAATCGAGCAAACGGATTCTGATTACTTTGGGATCTTTATTTTTTTTGGTTTTGGTGGGCCTCCAAAAAGTGAGAACGCCATATTCAAGGTCAATATCTCCCTCTTTTAATCTTCTGATATCGCCCGGGCGTATATTATTATATGTGCAAAGCAAATCAACAGCCAGCCAGGTTTTAGGATTCTTTTTGTAGGTCATGTCCTTTAGTTTATCGACAATCTTTTCCCTGGTTTTAATATCAACAAGTTTTCTAAAACCAAGCTGAACATCTATTTTGGGGAATTTCGGGAGTTGAGAAATTAAGATGACCTCTTCTTCTTCATACAAAAAATTATACCAAAAATCATGGAGTTGGGTTGAATAATTTTTCTTTGTTTTATCTGCTACTTTTAAGGTGTCCAGAAAATTACGGATATCTTTTTTCTTTATATCTTTTACGTTTTTATCTTGAAAAAAGGCGGAGGCATGATTGATGTATCTTTTAATGTGATAATAGGAGACAAGTTTTTGTTTTTCTTTGAAGGATGATACTTTTTAGCAAGATTTGAGAACCCTAACGGGTTTGAAAACATATGATCCCGCACACTTCATTTTTCAATACTCTTTGCTTTTTTTATATTAATGCGAAAGAATGGCTAAGGCTGGAAGAGCAAGGACTGTAGCCATCATTCTTTTGATTCATCTTCTTTTTTCATTTCAATATACCAATCTTCATCGCCATATAACTTATCACTGCATTCAGGGCACAACCCATGGCTAAATTCAGCTGCTGAATGATTTTTGATGTAAGTTTCGATTTTATTCCAGTAACCTTTATCATCCCGTATTTGTTTACACTGGGAGCAAATAGGTAAAATTCCCTTAAGGGTTTTTACCTCAGCAAGTGCGTTTTGGAGATCGATAATCAAACTTTCTCGTTTCTTTCGGGCCAGTATTCTTTCGGTAACATCGCGAAAGCTCCACACCCTTCCGATTATTTGTTCATCAAGTTTCTGGGGCTGCGAATAACGTTCCATAATTCGCCCATTCTTGAAATGTACAGTGTCAAAACTTTTTGCATCAGGGTCAGCATATAGTTTTTTCACTTTTTTAATAAACTCATCAGGGGTTTTTAATTGATCCAAAACATAGGCCAGAGCTTTGTCGTCGTCATGGGATTCCAAAATATCGGCTGGGATGTTCCACATTTTAGCAAAGAGGTCATTAAAGGCCGTGGTTTCCCCATTCCTGTTCACCACCAGGATTCCATCCGTGGTGGATTCAAGCGTTGCCTTGAGTCTGGACAAGGATAATTTCTGTTCCAGCTCTGCCTTTTTTCTTTGATTAATTTCAGTATTTGCTTTTATAAAAAGAAAGAAGACAATGAGCCCAAAACATACAAATAATAGCACAGCACTAATACCAATGGTCTTGCCTAAGAGTCCATTTATTTTTTTCATAACTTCATTGTGACTATGCAAGTAAATCAAATTCCAACCAGGAGAAATGGCAAGCCCCTGTTGATGAATACCGTATTCATTACCCAAGTCGTCCACAGCAGTATCTTCGTTCAAAAGTTTCATACCCGTCCAATTCCAGGGACCTGTCCCAAACTGTTTTGACCTGGTAAGATCTAAGATCGTTTCCGAAGATGCCTTCCATAACAAACGGTAAAGCCAGTCCTCACGACTGGAAACAAACACCACCCCTTGAGGATCAGTCATCAATACAATTCCATCGAAAGCTTCCTTGAACTTCCTTTCAATCGTTTCAATGGATGCCTTAATTACTACAACCCCCCAAGGCCCATCTTTCCTCTCTCCATAAACCGGATGACTAAAGTATATGCCCCGTTTTTTAGATGTAACCCCCAACGCCATATAGACAGCTGGATCGCCTTGCATGGCCTGCTTAAAATAAGGGCGAAAGCCATAATTTTTTCCCACAAAGCTGGCAGGAGTGTCACGGTTGCTGGAAGCTATTGTGTTGCCGGAATTGTTAATTAAATAACAGACGTCGATTTTTATATCATCACGGAAATTGTCCAGAACTACATTGGTCTCAGCAATAGCAGATAGATCTCCACGTAACACAGATTGTTTCAATTCTTTTGTGTTGCTCAAAAATTTTGCTGATTTAAGAAAATATATCCGATATGAGTCGAGTTCATTTCTCAAATCCCTCACTTGTACTTCGGCTTTTTGGTGCATTGAGTCAAATAAAGATTTTTTCACAGCTGAATAGTAAAGATATCCCCCACTAGCAAAGGTCAGAACAGCCATTAAGGACAATATAGTGAATAGCGTGCGAAGATTGGGGTTGGCCTTTTTCATGATATTCCCTTTATACGTTTGTTCTTTGTTTCAAAATTAACAAAGCTAATCAAGAAAAATCTTTATATTCATATACTTTTCATGTGATGGTAAATTTGATTCGCAGATCGAATCAGCTTTTTCTAAGATTTTTTATGATTATTGAATTTAAACTATGAGCTGACGGGCTACTTTCAATAGCTCGTTTATTGAAAAAGGTTTTTCTAAAACTGCATCAAAATCAGTTAATTCAAGTAACCAAGGTGTTCCAGACAAAGCAATTCTCGGTCACGTACTATTTTCAAATTTAGCGCACCTGTTTTTTTTATCGGAGCATACCGCCTTCAAGGTTAACAGGCTTCATGATCTGGATATTAATAAAAAATATGGGGG
>NZ_JAUWQB010000076.1 GCF_030611305.1 Desulfobacula sp.
CTGCTGGCAGGCCATGGGGATATATACCCCGTCCATTTCCCATTTCATTACTCTGATACGGCTTCTGGCAGGGTTGGAAACCCCGTCATGTTTTACCGCGCATACCAGTTCACACAATCTGCACCCTGTACATTTTTCAGGATTTATCATCAGAACTTTATTTTCCATGAGTTGACTCCTTTCTACAGCATATGAGAGGGCTCGTTTTCAATCCCAAGCCGTTTCAGGGTTTCAGGTTTAGGATTGCCGTCTTTATCAAGCCCTTTGTGCTCGTAAAATTCATCAATCATTTTAACAAATTTTTTCTTGTCAATCATCATTCCAACAACGTCAGGGGCGCCTCTTCTACAGGGTTCGTCAAAATAGCGATGGTTGAGCATATCGCCTTTTTCAAGATCATCCCTTGTTAAACCTTCTCTGATATTAAAGAGTCTTTCTATCATGTTGCACCGCTCGGAAATATCCCATAGCTCTTCCGGAGTATACTCAAGACCGGTATTATAATACAGGACCTTTGGCCAGTCTTCAAAATTAGGCAGGGTTGCGCCCAGGAATGTGGTGTGGTATTTGCAGATTCCCAGACAGTCCACCCCCATGTAGCAGTTTTCCTGCCAGAATACCTGCCAGGCTTTTCCCACATATTCTGTATGCTCGGAGCTGAGCTTGCCTTTATAGGGGACGGGACTGCCATATATTTTATGCAATACTTTTTCAGGCAGATGATACAGGTCGATGGCAGGACGACTTCTTAAATGGTCGGAGCCCCTTGAGGCGGTTGCGATATTAAGAGCCAGCCCTGGAGTTGCTCTTTCATCGGAATGAAGATTGCTCATTCCCTTTACCTGGATGAGATATTCAAAGGAATTTTTGCCAAATATTTTAGAGGCTGGAATACCGCCCTGGGCAAGGGCATCGGCCACTTTACCTTTCCTGTAGCAAATACGTTCCACCATTTCGAGAAGCGCTTCGTCATTGCCGAATCTTAAGTCCAGGCCGTCTGTATCCTTGCTGGTAATAATGCCTTTTTCATAGAGTTCCATTGCCCAGGAAATCAGACTGCCCACCTCAAGATTATCCATTCCATACTGATCAACAAGGTGATTTCCTACGAGCACGGTCTCAGCTCTCGGCGTATCCGGTTCTCCTCCAAAGGCTCCCTGGGAAGTGTATTCAGGCCCCTCATCGTATTTGCCCTTAAGGGGCCCTGAAGGGATCCTGTACTGGGCACGGCAATGGACCTGGCAGCCAAAACAGCCTGCCATATGATAGGGTCCCATTGTGTCTTCACAGATCTCATCAATTGCTTCCGGCTCAATATCATCTGCATATTCACACTGGTTATACTGGAAGTTTCTGGTTCGAACCCCGCCCCAGGAGTTGGTGGCACCCCAGATCATGGGTGTGCCAAGGGTTCCCTGGGTTTTATTCACCTTTGCCGAGGTGATCTGATCGATAAACCGTTTGTTATACTCCAGGGCTTCTACAGGGTGGGCAATCTTGATATCCATGGTTCCCCTGCAGGCAATTGCCTTAAGGTTTTTGGAGCCCATGACTGCACCCATTCCGGTTCTACCGCCGGCATTTTTAATTCCGGTCATGACATTGGCAAATGCCACAAGGTTTTCACCGGCAGGTCCAATGACAAGGGATTTTATTTCCCTGTCATTGAGGTCCTCCTGGATAGCCCACTGGGTATCTGTGGTGGTTTTTCCCCAGACATTTTGGGCATCACGAATTTCAATGGTGCCGTTTTTAATGAAAAGGTAAACAGGCTTTTTTGCTTTCCCCTTTATGACAAGGTGATGAAAGCCTGCCCATGCCATCTCAGGTGCAAAGAATCCGCCCATGTTGGCCGATCCCAAAAGCCCTGTAAGGGGGGATTTTGCCATAATATGGGTTCTGGCCGTTGCCGACGCGCAGGTGGCCGTGAGGATACCACCGCTGACAATTAAGGGATTGGCAGAGCCTAACGGATCACAACCTTTTTTAGAATGATTCAGTAACAGATAAGCATCAAGACCCCGGCCACCGAGAAATTTTCTTCTGACATCAAGGGGTATGGGTTTAACCTCTACCTCGCCGGTGGTAAGGTCAATATATGCTATTTTTCTATCCAGAGCCATATTATTTGCCCTCCATTTTCTTTTTGAATGCTGCTTCAGCAATTTTTTTATTCACTTCCCAGACCGGCCCACGGATTCTTGGAAAATCAGGGCGAATCCATGCGACACGGAATTCACACGTACAAACCGGACATTTTACATGTTTGTCACCCGGCTTAGGCTCCAGTCTGCCCATACAGGTTGGATTATGGCATCTAAACTTACCGTAGGTTCTGGTTTTACGCAGACTTTCCGCTCCTGACAATTGTTTGTCATCAATGGCCATTGTAATTCTCCTTATTCAAATATCATTTAGAATTTTTATTTTATGGCGATCAGTTTTTCTTCAGACGTTTTGGATTTGTTCAAAAGCTTATCCAACTCAGAGTTATCCCATCGTTTAAACAGGTCATGCTCTATCCCCATGTAATCTAACACCTTTCCAACAGACTGATTAATAATGTCATCAATGGTTTTTGGATGATGATAAAAAGCCGGCACGGGCGGGATAATATGGGCTCCCATATCTGCGGCCTGGGTTAAAAGCCTTAAATGCCCTTTATGCAAAGGGGTTTCTCTGAACATCAGCGCCAGCTTCCTTTTTTCTTTGAGCTGGACATCTGCTGCCCGGATCAACAGATTCTCATTATAAGAGTTTGCAATTCCAGACAGGGTTTTCACTGTACATGGTGCCACCACCATACCCATGGTCAGAAAGGAACCACTGGCAACAGATGCAGCAATATCATTGTTGGTATAAGTAAAATCTGCCATGGCAAGAACTTCATCCACATCATAATCCGTTTCAATCCTGATATTGAGTTTTCCGGCTTCCGAAATAATCAGATGGGTTTCAATGCCACGGTTTTTAAGGACTTCAAGCATCCTGATGCCATAAATTACACCACTTGCCCCGGCTATCCCCACGATTAATCGTTTTGTCATATATGACTCCTTGCGGTTTGCAATTTATAATTCTATTCTTTGTGTTTGATCACTTCTACTAAATTGTAACCTTTTTCTTCAATTAAAGAGACAATTTTTTTCAGACATTTTGCTTCAAACCTTATGATAAGCCGTTTAGCACCTGAATCAGGATTTTTTAATGTAAACAGCCCCTTGATTTCAAGACCCATTATAAAGATATCTTCCAGAATTTTATTTATGGTAAGCTTGGAATCTGTGTTTATTTCTATGGAAACTCCATGCAGCCCTTCCGCACTCCCTAGAAGCTGGCTTAGTGCATGGGAGAAATCCCTGTTTGAAAGGCTTCCCACAAATTTTTCACCATCCATAACCGGTAAAAAACTTCTGCCGAATTGTTTGCCCTTTTCAAGAGCAGTTTCAACAGTATCATCCACTGACAGCGTAACCGGTTTTCTAACCATAATATCTTTTACTTTCAGCTTTTCGTTAAAATATTGAACTTCATAAATATCCTGGGTCGCAATGGCCCAGGCAGCAGCCTCTCTCAGATCCCGCCTTGCAACAAGCCCTCTAAATTTCCCCTTATCAACCACTGCCATAAAAGGGGCTCTGTTTTTTTTAAATAAAATCATGGCTTCTTTTGCTGAAAGATCACTTGACATTGTATCAGGATTTTTACGCATCCAGTTTTTAACAATCATCCTCATCTCTCCATAAAATGGTTTTCTTAAAATGCCTGTTCTGTGATCAGGCCAAACCCACGGCTAATCAAACAGCCCCATTTCTGCGGCCAGTTTTTTAGACAGGTTGATAGCTGTCTTTGTTCTGAACCACTCTTTGAGACCATCAATCCTTAATTGTCTGGCTTCTTCCCAATATTGTCCGGAAAGCTTATCTGCCCCGAACATGGTTTTAAACCGCGCAAGGCCAGTTTTGCCGTATCTGTCCAGGCGGTCTGCTTCCACCACCAGGGTTGCTGAAATATAGTTCATTTTAAAAACTATTTCAGGCAGGTCATGAACTTTAATGATGCTTTGGATCTCTTTAATTTTATTTGTATCATATTTAAACTCTGATAAAATTTTACCTGCAATAACAGCGCCCTGTTCCATATGCTGGGTAAAACTTGACGAATCAGCTTTTACCTTGGGGCTTGCCTTGTTAAAGTCGGAAAAATCAATGGCTGTCCATCCTAAGTCATGGAGGTATGCTGCTGGCAGAACAATATCCTCATCTGCTTTTTCATGTTTCAGCAGGTATTTGCAAAGCTTTACCATGCGCAGGATATGATCCCAGTCTCCGTCACGACCTTTTTTGTATAAGGGCTCAATAATTTTAATTAATTGTTTTTCAAATGATATGTCCATTAAAAAAGCTCCAATGCTGATTTTATCACCTGTTGGCTAAAGGCAGAATCTTCCATGTTTGCATTGATTTCAATAATTTGGATTCTTGGATCAAGCTTAGCTCTCAATGTTTCAACGAAAACGCGGTCTTCTTCCGGATCATAGGTTGGGTTGCCTTTTGCATCCACAGACGACCATCCCTGCATGGGAACCATCACTTTTACAGGGGCTTTTGAATTATTGAGTTTTCTGGCAAATTCATTGGCCACTTCTTTTAGTTCATCTGTTGAAAGACGAAGCCATGTCCTGAATTTATCAAGATCGTATTTTCGTCTTTTATGGAATTCTTTTTTATATTTTGACCTGGACGGCGTCATGTGATTGACCGAGCAGGTGGATATAATCTGGGGAATTCCCTTTTTCCCGGCAGATTCAAGGCGATCAGGACCTCCATCCCGCATAAACCCGAAATAGTGTTCCCCAACCCCGCCGGGAGCCAGATCAATTACTCCCTGGAAAAATCCTTCTGCAATCATATTTTCCATGGCCCGGTCTCCGACACCGGCCGCAGAAAATCCTGTGACCTGGTACCCTTCTTTTTCAAGGGCTTTTCTCACCGAGTTTGCACATTGTTCACACGGGCCCAGCATGGTCATGGCAATGGTTTTTTTATTATTGGTACTAAGGGTATTGCTTACATATTTTGTCATGCCTTTCATGGCATAGCAGGCTCTATCCATCACATTGGTGAGCATATCCGACAAACCGGATATTTCAATGACCGAATGAAACAATAATATATCGCCTGTACCGATATATTTTGTGGAAAGCCCGGGAAGAGCTGCTGTTGAGGATATCATCAGTTTGGGAATGCCAAAAGGCAGCGCCCGCATGACATCGGTTGCCATCAGAGAGCCGGTGGACCCGCCAATGGCCATGATACCGTCAATTTTACCGGCATCATACAGATCCCTGGCAATCTTTGTAGCGCCTTCAATAATAATGTTGGTAATGGTTGACCGTTCTTTTGACTTGTTGATTTCTTCTATGGTACTTCCGCCTGCCGATGCCACATGGGACGGTGTCAGCTCTGCATGTGATGCTTCCTTTCCCCGCATGGAAAGATCCATTAAAAGAGGTAAAACACCAATTTCTTTAAACTTGTACTTTAAATACCTGGTTTCTTCTCTTTTGGTATCAAGGGTAGATATGATTAAAACCGTTTTGGAGTTTGTCATTTATTTTTGGCCTTTGATAAACCTGTAGCAAGTCTGCAATAGGGTCTTATGATACTTGCCGCAGGTTTTCGGTCAGACACTAGTTTATAACCCCAGTCTCGTTCGGATGTCTTTTTTAAGTGTCTCTTTATTAACCTTTCCGGAATCTCCCACTACAGGGAATTCATCTACAATTTCAAGGTGCTCGGGAAGTTTGAACATGGCAATCTCTTTTGATTTCAGGTAATCCACCATGCTTTTGAAATCAAATTCCATACCACTTTTGACAATCACATAGGTTGCACACCGCTCACCCATTTCCCTGTCAGGATATCCCACTAGAGCCACGGATGCCACAGAAGGATGATCATTTAACAAGCCTTCCACTTCAGCCGGATAAATATTTTGACCGCCCCGGATAATCATGTCCTTGGCACGGCCCAATATCCATAAACATCCCTGGTCAAATTTTACAATGTCTTCGGTGGTGGTCCAGCCGTCTTTGTCAAAAACAGTAGAAGTGAGTTCTTCATCCCGATAATATCCTGCCGGTGCGTGGGGGCCTCTGAAATACAGAATGCCGGGTTCACCGTCCGGGACAGTTTTTTCCTTGTTTTCCTGGTCTGCCAGCCGGACCTTATTGCCGGGCAGCATTCTGCCCACGGTTCGTCGCCGAAGATCCTTGGTGTCTTCCACTCGGCAGCCGGAAACAGAGCCCATATCCTGGGTGCCCAAATCGCTGGTAATGGATGCGCCAAAAGCATTTTCAGCTTCCTCTGCCACCTGGGGAGGCAGATATCCACCGGCAGACCGAATAAATCTCAAAGAGCTTAAATCATACTTTGACACATCCGCTTCAAGCATTCTGATCAGATGGGTGGGCACCACACCAATGGCGGTGGCCTTTTCTTTTTCAATGAGCGCCAGGGCCGCATCCGGGGAAAAGTCTTCCAGCATAACGGTTTTGGCCCCTGCAATGGGCGCTGCAAAATAGGTCAGCGTTCCGGCAGCACCACCGGCATGGGGGGCAATGGCCATGGTGATATCATCCTTTGTCAGGCCCCAGATATCCACACGGCCTTTGGACGTGCAGATTCTCGGGGCGGTTGGCCATTCAACAAGCTTTGGTATTCCAGTGGTTCCCGAGGTGGTGGTTAAAATGGAGATATTTTCAATGGCATCAAATCGTCTTTTATCTAAAATAGACGTATCCACAGGCAATTGTGCTCTCTCTTCAACCATGGAGGTTAATGAGAAGGTGCCTTTTGGTGCATCCTGGGGCACGATGTCATCAAACAGGAAAATGTTTTTCAGATGGGGAAAGTCTTTTTGAAGATCTTCATACATTTCAAGATAGTTGAACTTGTTGTAGGTATGAAGGATAATCACGGCTGATGCCTTGGTTCTGTCCACCATGTAGGTCAGCTCTTTTTTCCTCAAGTACGGATAGACGGTCAGAGAAATCAAGCCTGCCCGCTCACATGCAATTCTTGCCAGAAACCCGTAGACGCTGTTGGGAGACTGAATAATCACCCTGGAGTGTTTTTCTATTCCCATTTCAACCCAGGATATGGCCATGGCATCCACAAGCTCAACGGCTTTTTTCCATGTCAGTCTGTATTTTGAATCGACCAATGCTTCCTGGTCAGGTATCTCCCTGGCATTTTTTTCCCAGAAATTATAAAATGTTTCCCGGGTCCAGTATCCGTCTTTCAGAAATTCATCTGTCATTTCTTTTTTATATCGAATTGGTTTCACGACGTATCCTTTCCTTATAATCCAAGCTCAGACCATCTTGCCTTAACTCTTGCAACCACGTCAGGATCAAGCTCTATGGGGATGGGTTTGTGTTCCCATTCATAGGGGATGGTCGCATCCAGAAGGAGTCGTCCAGTGATCCATCTTGCATCGATGGGCAATGAAGGGTCAAGTGGTGTAGATCGTCCTCTTTTGATCACCTGGGAACGGTTGGGCTGAAACCTGAAACTCAGGGCATACAGCACACGCGGGATATCCCAGGGATCAATATCTTCATCCACAACAATCACCGTCTTCAAACCATAGGCACCCATTTCAGTTGAGATGGAAGCCGTAAGAACCTGATCCACATGACCGGGGTACATCTGTTTCATGGAGATAATGGCAAGGAATCGTCCGGCTCCCTCCGGCGGGCAATAAACCGCTTTCAAGCCCGGAATATTCATTTCATTGAGCTGCTGCCATAAGGTAGCGCCATAGGACAATGCCATGGTCATGTGGGTATCTGTTACAGCGCGACCAACGGTTGTTCCCCAGTGGATGGGATTATTTCTGTAGGTTATACATTTGATATCAATAAAATTTCTGGGATCGGTTCCCACACCGGAATAATACCCGGTATATTCACCAAATGGGCCCTCTTCCATAAATTTATCCGCATCCACAAACCCTTCAACAACAATCTCGGCATGGGCAGGAATGGGCAGATCAACCACTTCACCTTTAACCACTTCTATGGCTTCACCGCGGAAAGCACCTGCCACATCATACTCACTGGTAAAAGCACCGATTCTGGCAGCTCCCACGAGGAATAATATTGGATCACATCCGGAAACCGACGCAACCGGCATGGGTTCTCCCAGGGCCTGGTATTTTTTTAACATGATATCAGCATGTTTGCCTTTAATAAACTGGGTGCCGACTTTATCCTTACCCAGAAGCTGGCTTCGATAAGTTCCCAGATTCACCCATCCCGAATCAGGATCTTTTGAAATGATGAAATGAGCCGTACCATAATACCTGCCCCCATCAAGGGGATAGTAGTGGGGTATGGGAAATTTGTGGAGATCCACATCATCGCCCATCATGATATTTTCCTTGCACGGAGCCTGGGCTTTATCAATATATTTGGGTGGTATGGGTTTTTTGGCTTTTTCTGCCCAGTGATTATAAAGCTCAGTGAGAGTGGAATCTTCAGGCAGTCCCATAATAATGGCCAATCGCTGTACCGTTGTGCAGACACTGGTGATAACCGGCGTATCATACCCCTTTATGTTTTCAAACAAGAGGGCAGGACCTTGTGCTTCCTCGTTTAACTTTGCAATATGCGATAATTCCAGGTTCCAGTCAACTTCAGCTGTAATTCGTTTTAACAGACCTTTTTCCTCACAGACTGCCACAAAATCTCTCATGTCTTTCATAAATTTTTCTCCTTTGTCAGGTGGCTCCCTTTTGACACAATGATAGGGTTCCCTGCGTGATGCGCACTGGTTTATATTTTGACCGAGTCTTAATGTTTGACCCGGGTTTAAAACAATGTAACGTTAAGCATCCATTAATTCACTTTCTTTCCTGCAATAAGCCCGGCACAGATATGCTCAAGCGCGGATGATCTTGCTTGCATGACCGGTTCTACTTTTTTGCTGCTCCAGACGGTTTCCGGTCTGCTTTGAAGAATCATGATTTTTGCCTGGCCCGGTGTGTCTTTATCAATTGCCCATTCGATGTCCATGGGCTTGCCATAATGTTTTTCAATGCGCTTTCCGATTATGGCAAGTTCAATGGCATCTTTATCCACCACACATTGAATATTTGCTCTTTCCGCCGGAACATTCTGTTTTATAACGCAATGATTTTCAGGATCACGGGTATACAGAATGGTTTTGTAGGAAACAGTTTTTTTAATTACTTCGTCAGTGATTTTATTGATAATAAAATTATCGGGTGTGCATTCCCCGCTCACGACACTCTCGCCGAACCCCCAGTTTGCATCAATGGCAATGGTGGACCTGTCTCCGGTGGCTGGATTCAATGTAAACATCACGCCGGCGGTCCACGCATTGGCCATTTTCTGAACACCTACGGAGATTTCCACCTGTTCATGTGGAAATCCCATTTTTGTTCTGTAATAGATGGCTCTTGAGGTAAAAAGACTTGACCAGCATTTTTTCACATGTTTGAGAATGCCATCCACACCCCTGACCCAGAGAAAGGTGTCCTGCTGTCCTGCAAAACTGGCTCCCGGTAGGTCTTCAGCCGTTGCACTGGATCTTATGGCAGCAGGAACAGCAGGAACATTGCATCTTTTGGAAAGTCTACGGTAAAATTCTCCGATATAATCCTGTAGGTCATCATTCATGGGGGTACTTTCAATAAGCGCCCGGATGGTTTTACTGGCAGCCTCACCAGAATTCATGTCATTGGCTTTGATACCACCCAGGATTTTAAAGATATCCTTTCTGATATTGCCTTGCTCAAGAAAAAGGGTATAGGCTTTAGTGGTTATTGCAAAGCCCGGGGGAACAGGAATCTGTGCTTTCAACAGCTCTCCCAGGCTCGCATTTTTGCCGCCGACAAGGGGAATGGAATTCATATCACATTCTTCAAACCAGAGGACATAGTCAGATCTTTTTTCCATGATAGCAACTTACCTTTCGATGTAAACTCGTCCTGTATCGCCATTCAGTTTGATTTTCATGCCGGATTTGATAATGGCAGTTGCCTGCCCGGTTCCGACAACAGCCGGCATGCCGTATTCGCGGCAGACAATAGCTGCATGGCACATGATACCGCCCACATCGGTGATAACCCCTTTGATTTTCTGGAATACCGGTGCCCATGAGGGTGAAGTGGTCGGTGCCACAAGAATTTCTCCTTCCTTGAGCTGACCGATATCCTCTACTGAGCGACATACCCGGGCAATGCCTTCAACAACACCCGGGGAACCTGCAAATCCTTCTATTTCATTGACCTTGTCCGGATCTCCGATTTCCTTTAATTTCGCCCATGCTGCCATGCTTTCATTGGTAACACCCCAGAGCACGACGGTAAACGGTTCGGCAATGACTTCAGGCGGAGTTCCATAGGCCGGAGAGGGGCGGTGTTCTTTGAATATTTTATAAACACCTTTTCTCCATGCAACTTCTTCGGGCCAGTGCAGGGGGCCATATCCTTTTGTTCCAGTGGCCCATGCAGTCACAATATCCCATAAGGCTTCCTTGATTTCGCTTCTGGACATATACCAGATATCTTCCTGGCCCTTAAGAAACTTATGATCAGTCATGATGGCGGCAACTTCTCTCATCTTGTTCCAGAACACTGAATGAAACCAGTGCTCTACGTAAAACATATGGTTCTCAACATAGGGAAAGACCAGTTCAGCCGTTCCATGAAGCTGATCAAAGGTCTTTAGGTCCTCATCGGTTTTTAAGAGACCTCTGTACTCGGCAATAAGTCGTTTGCGTTCTTTTTTTACGGCGTCCACGGGTCGATCAATGGAATGGCCGCCCTTAAGTTTTTCGATATAAATTCTGATGGAGCTCATGGGGATATTCAGGTTGTCGTTCCAGGAAATATCCTGGTGATACCACCCGGTTCCCGTTGAAATATTGAACCATGGATTTTTGGCTTCATCCCAGGCACTGATCCATTTTTTTCCGTTTTCAGAACTCTGAAGTGATGCGATGACATCCTTAATGTCTTTAGTATCATTTCCAATTTGGGAGTCGAGGTTAAATTCAACCGCCAGTTTGGCCAGTTTTTTCAATTCCTCATCCGGCCGGTAAAGGATAACATCAATCCCTGCAACCATCTGGGTAATTTTCTGTAAGGGAATGTCCGGGAAGGCTTTGGTGCAGAAGTCAACAAAGATAACATAGGAGGCATATCCTAGATTTAAAAATTCAAAATGATATTGCCAGCAGCGAATCCCAAGGTCTATAAGCTTGTCGTAATTTTTGATCAGTTCATATCCGGATGAGGTTCCAAGCCCGTTCTTGACAACAGAGATATCTTCCATGGCCGGCAGTGTTGGAATTTCAAGGGTTTCAAGGTCTGAAATAATCCCTCTCATTTTCTTTTCCCATTGCTCTATAAGCTTATCCCAGTTTTCAAAATAATAACCTGCTCTTTCCATGAATAAAGGGGCTCTTTTCTGAACTTCTTCAGGATCGGTTACCGGAACAGGAGTGATGTAGACATTACCATTGATGATCCTGTGATCAACCCCATAAACCGGTGGAATCATGAAAATCCGTGTATTGAATTGTGATAACGAAAGGAACCATGCTTCATCCCAGATGATATCAAAGGGGTACATGGGCTCAGGGTAGTGAAGTGCATCGTTGAACCAGAACATGTTGTTTTCATATTCTTCTCTTTCTTTATCTTTGGTTGTAAAGAAATAGTGGTACGGATACATTCGCTCCCATCCTTCTGTGCCGGGGATTGCTTCTACCTCGTGGGGATTAGGAAAACTCTTATCAGCCATTTTTACCTCCAATTAAAAAATTAAGTGTTAAAAACCTGACTAAAAAAATCCGAAAAACCAATCCATACTTGGGAAAACATAGAACCGCAGGAGAAGTTGAAATAGAAGCCGTCAAAGCATAAAGAAACCGGGTTATCATATTCGAGAGCGCAAGCATGTTTCATCAGTAATATTTGTTGACAAAAAAAGTGTCAATTCATATAAACTTATGACATTTATAAGTTTTTCTTATAGTCTGTTTTTACGCGGCAACCCAAATTGAGGATTGTGACTGATGATTAATTTGAATCAATTGAGGGCATTTTATTATGTTGCAAAGTACAATAGCTTTACCATTGCCGCTGAAACACTCTTTATCTCCCAGCCGGCCGTAACTGCCCAGATTAAATTGTTTGAAAATTATCATGATATGAAATTGTTTAATAAACAGGGGAGAAAAATATTTCTCACCCACCCGGGGAAATTATTGTTTGAAAAAGCCGAACTTATTTTTGGTGTTGAGGATGAGGTTGAAACCATTCTGACCCAGACGAAGGAGCTGAATCAGGGACTTTTGGAAATCGGGTGCACAAAAGCCTATGCCAAACATATTATGCCGTCCATTATTTCTGTTTTCCACAGGGCCTATCCAAAAATAAAAATTATTCTTGAAGAAGGCAGTTCCATGGCGATGATCAACAGCCTGCGGGAGTTTAAAAATGAAGTGGTCGTTGTGGCTCAAATGGAAGTAAATGATTCAAGACTTCAATTTGTTCCCTTCAGCCAGGAAGAAATAGTCGTTGTTCTACCTGTGAGTCATCCGTTGATCCGGAAAAATGAACTTAAATTTTGTGATATTTTGATGGAACCGGTCATCCTGAAGGGAGAAGGTTCGGGTACCCGGAAGAAAATTATAGAACTTTACAAAAAACACAACGCTGTCCCCAATGTTTTCATGGAGTCCAATAATACCGAGTTTATCATTGACCTGGTAGAAAGGGGGGAAGGCATATCCTTTCTGGTAAAACCCTCGATAAATCAAAAAATCAAAGAGAAAAAACTTGCCTCACGAAAATTAAAGGATACCAAAATATTTCTTGATGTAAGTTTAGGTTATTCAAAAAACACACCCCTTTCACCAGCTGCCAAGGCTTTTTGCGAGATCGTCAAAAATTCATTTATTGAAGAATCTCCCCGGGGAGGTATCGGGTCCATTATGGCAAAAATTCTTGCCGGTCATTCTCAGAATGAATAAACTCCAGGGTTTACTTATCCTGATCCGATCTTATTATTTTTAATATTTATTTTTAATAATAAGGTTAAAATATGAAAATAGCTGTTTTTTCCGATGTCCACAGTTGCTATTCAAAAATGGCAGCCGTTTTTTCAGACATGGAAAAATATCAGATTGATCAATACATCTGCCTGGGAGATATTATTGGATATGGTGATCAGCCTGAAGAGACCATTAACTTATTAATGGAAAAAAACGTGGTCTCGGTCAGGGGCAACCATGAATTGGCCATGTTTGACAGACAATATCTTGAATATTTTCCCAAGGCCATCAAACAGCCGCTGCTGAACAATATAGCAGTGCTTTCCACTAAATCCGTTCGATACCTTGAAGACACCCCTGTTTATTTAAAATTGAAAAACTGTCATTTTGTCCACGGCACACCACCGGATAAATTAACCACCTATATCTATGATGTTACGGATTACTATTTAAAATCCCTGTTTAACAATACCCAAGAGCAAATTTTTTTTACAGGTCATACCCATAAATTAAAACTGATCACCTATAAAGACAGGATTGTGCTGCGCAAAAGAATTACAAAAAATTGCACCATAAATTTGGAAGAAAATCAAAAATATCTTTTAAATGTGGGAAGCATTGGATTTTCAAGGGATGATTTTAAAGAATCAAAATATGCCATATATGATTCAATAAAAAATCAAATTATCGTCAGAATGGTGAGAGGATGAAACTAATATTGCAAACGTCAGACCTGCAATTCATTAAAATATTTATTTGCTGCTAAAATCTGAGTTTCCTCAACACACCAGGGAGAGTATCTGTCCGGATATTTAATTGTTTCTTCCAGCCAGTCGTCCCATTTTATCCACCTGACGGTCGCAACTTCCTGCTGGTTGGGCATCACCTCGCCATCATAAAATCCGACAAAGATAGGGCAAATTTCATTTTCCATGACCCCGTCCTTTGAAAAACAATACCGGTAGTCTGAAATTTTTATAACAAAGTTTAATTCCACCCCGAGCTCAAAGCGTGTCCTTCTTTTTACAGCGTTTTCATAGGATTCTTTTGGCCCAGGATGGCCGCAGCAGGAATTAGACCACACAAGCGGCCATGTTTTTTTTTCTCCAGCCCTGGCCGTTTGTCCTTATTTTTAAATGTTGTTGAATTGATTTGGATAAGCCAATTACCTTGGCCAGATCAAGGTAAACTGGCAAACCAGCAAGGGCTGTCATGCCGGAATCATTTTTTTCTTCTTCATACTTGAAAGGTAGCACGCCTTGTGTCATATTTATTTCACCTCGTTGATGATAGGTTTTTGCTTTCACAAACATTCTATCTGCTTGAGCACTCAAGCGCAACGAGGTTTTTCTTTTTTTTGATGGTGAATTGGGGAAGCCCTGTAGAGGCGATTATTGCTTTTGTTTATAGCCCCGTAAATCCATACGAAAAGAACCTGTTGACTGCCTGAGAATCGAGAAGTAGTCTGAATATTTTACAGAGTAAAGTCAAAAAATTTTCTTGAAAATGATGACAAAATAGCACATTATAAGCGATCATTATTATAGTTACCACTTTAAGGAGTTGTCATGGAAAAAACAGCGGCTATTGCCATACTGGGAACCTTTGATTCAAAGGGAGATGAACATCTGTTTTTAAAAGAGCGTATCGAGAAAAGAGGCCATACAACCCTCACCGTTAATGTGGGGATCAAAAATACGCTTTCTTTTCCCGTAGACGTCGATCTCTATTCAGAGATGAGAAAGAACAGAGCCCTTAGCTCTCAGGACAGGGACAAAGCCATCGCAGCAATGATCTCACATGCCAGGGAACTCGTAAAGAACCTTTATGGGAAAGGGGCACTGTCAGGGATTATTTCTGCCGGCGGCGGCTCCGGAACCCACCTCTGCACCCGCGTGATGCAGGTATTACCTCTTGGTATTCCTAAAGTCATGATTTCTACGGTCGCATCCCGGGATATGGCGGGTATCGTAGGGACCAAGGACATCACCATGATGCACAGTGTTGTTGACCTGCTCGGTATAAACAGTGTTTCGGGTAATGTGCTTGACAAGGCAGCTGCTGCGATATGCGGGATGGCAGAGAGCAGATGGAAACCCCGGCACAAAAAGAAGCGCATTGCGTTGACCTTTTTCGGTTTCATTACCCGGGCGGCCGAAAAGGTCAAAGAGACTCTGGAGAAAATGGACTATGAAGTCGTTCCCTTTCATGCAAACGGTACCGGCGGAATGGCCATGGTAGAGCTGGCGAGTGAAGGGTATTTCCATGGAATCCTCGACCTTGCCACCCACGAACTGGCCGATAACCTGTTGAACGGATATTGTGGAGGGATCGGATCGGAGAGGTATGAACCCATACCTGGCAAGGAGCTGCCGCGGCTTATTGTTCCTGGAGGCATGGACTGTGCCGTCCTCGAGTTCACACGGAATACAGTCCCAGAGCAGTACCGCGACCGAAAACTTTTTTTTTACGACTTCAGGTCTGCCATCAGGCTCAGTAAAGATGAAACCACGCATCTTGCTAAGCAATTGTCTGAAAAGCTGAATATGGATGCGGCAAATGTTCACGTTCTAATCCCTACCAGGGGCTTTTCAGATGCGGACCGTGTTGACGCGCCTTTATACGACCCGGCAACAGGCCAGATCTTTATCGACACATTGAAGCGCAATCTGGACCGATTGATAGAGATTCAGGAGACAGATCTTCACATCAACGACCCTGCTTTTGGTGAGCAGGCTGCCTCCCTGATGGATAAACTGATAAAGAAAGCTGAGGCGCCCTGATATGCTTGTGCAACCCGGCTGTATACTCGGCATCCTTAAAATGTCCCTTGACCTGTTAAGAAAGCTGCCTTTAGACGAAGTTGATTTTAATGACCTATTTTCAACCAAAGGATAAGTAAATGAAGGATAAGGATAAAGAAGGATAAGTAAATGCTTTTTTGCTCATTCGCCATTCCTACGTTCGGACGCAAGCTCAAAAAATGGGGATCGGGACAAAGCTGCTCCTGCATTTGGAGAGCATGGCAGA
>NZ_JAUWQB010000031.1 GCF_030611305.1 Desulfobacula sp.
GTCCCTCGCGGTTCCGCCCTTGTTTTCGGCTAATACTTGTGTTAACAAAACACATGTTAACAGGACTCACGTATAGGGGACTTTCACCCCATAAGTTCACGCCCGTGCCGGGCGTACACCACGGCATTAAGGGCGACGGCAAAAAGCCGCCGCGCCTTATGCCAAACGTTCGGCTTCAAAGGAGAGGAAGAAAATGACAAAATGCAAATTGATATTCATGCTTCCGTTGGCCCTTTTAATATTTCAATATGGCCATGCAGTTGCAGGAGACATGATCGAATGTGGTTCATCAAGTACGAAAACAGGAAAAACATACAAGGTGAATGGTTCGGATATTAATGTGCGCTCGGGACCTGGCACGAATCACGATAGAATTATCAACCAAAAGGCTTCTTCAATTTTTAAGAAAAATATCTACGTTACCATTGATAATACCGTTACAGTCTATGAAGAATGTACGCAGGGGGAATGGTCTAAAGTCAGGGTAACTGACCCCGATTGGCTCTCAAACTCTCATAGAGGTTGGGTGCTCAGTAAGTTTTTGAGAAAAAAACAAACCGACGCGGCAGGTAAAGAAATATTCACCGAAAAAGATTTTATTTGGGACAATAATACAAGCCCATACAAAGAAATAATCGTAGCTGGCGTAAACAAGGTTTATCGTGAAAATGCCCGATGCAAAGACATTGATCCTTCATCAGCCTATATCTCAGGCAGCAAAGGCACAAAAGACAATCCAGTATTTTTTGTCACCTGCGGCAAAGGAAGCAATGCTTTTAATGCATTTTTTTCAAAAGCAGATGTAGAAAAGGACAAAAGGCTGACCGAAAAGAAACACATTGATAAATCCCAAGCAGTTGATTTGTGCGAGGCATATGCAAAACAGCATGCAACCCATCCCAGCACCGTTGATTTCTCTCGAATAATGGACCTCGCTATAACTGAACATCCAAATGGACGTACACGGGTCACTTCAACATTCACTGCAAAAAACAGTTTTAACCTTGAGGTGAAATTCAATATTTCATGTTTACTTGAGGACAGTGGTCTAATCGAGGCGAATATTATTGAAAGTAAATAGCCGAACCAGGCGCTGCACATTGACCGCAAGAGGCGCGGGGTTGTTGGCTTTTGCCAATTTTGGTGTTTCCGGTGCTTGTTGCTACCGCCCGTTCCCTTGCGGCAAGTGAGCTTGGTCGTTAGTCTGATGATGCGGTTTGATACAGGCAAATTATTTTCAATGGCAAAACGCTATTCAGCCTCACTAAGAGTGAGGTTGTCGGAAGAGGGCATGCTCATGCCATGAACGGTAAATTCATAATTGACGACCTTGATTTAAGGGATTCTTTAGATGAAACTGAATTGGAGGCAGACAGAGTCGCCCAAGAAGGTCTAATTCCAGAAAATTTGTGGGCCGAAAATAACAATTACAGAATTTTATACCGTCAAGTTGGTCACAAAGAAGTCAGGAAATTGTTCTTTTTTAAAAAATATTCAATTTAGCAGATTTGATGTATAATAAACTGAAAAATAATGAAGATCACGCCTAATTAGTCATGGTAAAAAATTTATTCTGGATAAGTCCTTCCAGATACCAACAATACCGCATGACAAATATACGGAATTAATATAACTCTGAGTCCTGAAGCGAAATAGTACTATCAATTCAATTGATGATACTTTTTTCAATCTTCCTTCGGTTTGTACATTAACCACAGCCGGTGAGTTGGTGTCAGAGCCGCCCTGAAAATGCATTCAGGCCACCGGGATAAAAATACAGTTCGTTTCCTCTGAATTTATTTAGTTACAAATTTGGGAATACTATTGACATTACCAAAATGGGAATATATAAATATAGTATATGAGAGTTATCGCCAAAAAAACGATTAATGCTTATCGAAAATGTTATCCTGAAGCAGATAGTGCACTAAAGACCTGGGTAGCTCTCATTGAGAGTAAGAATTTTAAACATTTTCCAGATTTGAAGAAGACTTTTAATACAGCGGATCTAATTCAAGACGACCGAGTGGTATTTAACATTAAAGGCAACCATTACAGGTTAATCGCAGCTGTTGATTTTAAATTTAGTGTGGTCTTTATCAAATGGTTTGGGAAACATAAAGATTATAACAAAATAAGCCCTTCGGAGGTGAAGCATGAATATCCACCCTGTTAAAACAGATCAGGACTACGATTCTGCATTATTGAGAATTGAAGACCTTTGGGGTGCTGAACCCGAAACTCGTGAAGGTGATGAACTTGAAATTTTGCTAACACTTGTAACTGCTTATGAAAATGAAAATCACCCTGTGCCCCCACCATCACCAATAGAAGCGATCCGTTTTATGATGGACCAAAATGGATTAAAACAAGTTGATTTAATTCCATACATAGGAAGTCGCCCCAGAGTCTCTGAAATCCTAAATGGAAAACGCAATTTAACATTGAAAATGATTCGTTGCCTTCATTCTCAACTTGGAATACCTGCAAATGTTTTAATTCAAGAGGGAACCATTTTCCCTAAAAACGGGGAAGATGTCAATTGGGACAACTTCCCCGTTTTGGAAATCATTAAGAGAAAATGGGTGACCGGTTTAGACCCAAAGACACAAGCAGAGGAAATTGTTCGCTCTCTTGCAGCACAATCAAGTTCAAATGACTATTTATTGGGAGAAAAAGCCGCCTGTTTTCGAAAAGGAACAAGGTCTAATGAAAAAGATGATCCTTTTTCTTTGCACGCTTGGATTCTAGGCGTTTTGGCTGAGGCAAAAAAAATTGAAACCTCAATTAAATTTCAAAAAGATGATTTAGATCTTGGTTTTATATCAAAAGTTGCTCATTTTAGTGTCATAAAACAGGGTCCCGTTGCGGTGCGTGAGTTTTTATTAAGTAAAGGTATTAAGATGGTCGTGGTCCCTCATTTTAAAAAAACTTATCTTGATGGCGGTGTATTGATTGACAAAAATGGTACTCCAATAATTGCTTTAAGTTTAAGGTATGATAGAATAGATAATTTCTGGTTTACTTTATCCCACGAACTAGCTCATCTCATATTAGGGCATGCTCATGCCATGAACGGTAAATTCATAATTGATGACCTTGATTTGAGGGATTCTTTAGATGAAACTGAATTGGAGGCAGACAGAGTCGCCCAAGAAGGTCTAATTCCAGAAAATTTGTGGGCCGAACATCAAGTACGGATTACATGTAAAGTTAAGGATGTTATTGATCTATCACAAAAGGCGGATGTACACCCTGCTATAGTTGCCGGCCGAATTCGTTTCGAAAATAACAATTACAGAATTTTATCCCGTCAAGTTGGTCACAAAGAAGTCAGGAAATTATTCTTTTTTTAAAAATGTTCAATTTAGCAGATTTGATGTATAATAAACTGAAAAAGAATGAAGATCACACCTAAATAAGTATTCAAGTTGACCGGGAGAGAACAAGATGATTAATTTTCTTGGGTTAAAAGAAAAATTTGAGATCCAGACCTACCGAAATATCAAAAACCTGGATAAAGATATCCATATCCCTTTTTCCGGATCTCCCAGAAAGCATCCCTATGATAAAAGCCGGGTCATCTTAGTTGCAGACCCGTTTACTGACAACACCTTTTATTATGAATTCAGGGTTGGAGATATTGCCTGTGCCGAAGAGCTATCCAGCATCACCAATTTAAAAGGAGAATCCACCCCAATGGTTCGCATCTGGGTAAAAAAACAGAGTGTGGCCATCCAGTGTACACCCTTTATTGTTGATACGATAAAGCATAGCTGCTGTTAACAAAAAATAATGGCAGTTACACAGAATTATTATTCATTCCGCCCTCAGGTCCGTTTAGTCTTTCAGGCGCTTGATACAATCCTCTTCGATCAAATAAAACAGCCGGTACAGTGTCGGTTTGGTTGTTTTGAATTCTTTGATAAGGGCTCCGGTAGTTTCCCCTTTGAATTTCCGATTTATGATCTCTTCAATCATCCCCTGGGTTAAGTTATTCCTGGCATCCCACTTTTCAAGGCTGTTGAAATAATCCTCAAGACCAAGTTTCACGGTTGCGTATAACACAAACCAGTCCGTTGTCTCTAATTTTTCGGCAATAACCTTTCTATCTGTGCCCATGGTCAGCAGGAGTTTTAATTCTGCTCTTTCCCTTTTGGACATTTCAAAGCAGGGCTTGGGGATTTTTTTAAAATGGCTGTATAAAGAAATTTTCGAAATTCCCAGATCTATGCTGACCTGGCCATAACTCAATCCGTTTTTAAATAGTGCCCTGGCACGGGCGTCTTGCTGTTTTGATAACCGGCCTTTCCCCCAGGCAGGATCCTTCTTTATCCCTTTTATCCGGAAAGCCCTTTTTAACGTTATCACATGGATGCCAAGAACCTCGGCGGTGCGTTGCTGTGTTTCTCCAGATTCAAGCATCCCTACGGCTTTTTTTACAGCGGCGTCTGACACGCTGGTCCTGTTCTTATAGATGTCATCTATTTTAATTTTATGAGCCTCAAAGGCGGTTTTAATGGCAAAAATTGTGCGTCCATACGCTTTGGAGGTCTCCCGGTAGGAAGCCCCCGCCTTGATGTATCCGGACATCTTCTCTGCGACTTCACGGCTTATGGGTCTGTACTGTTTTTTAATCATAGGGGTTCTCATTTAATTACATTATTTATCGTCATTACCTCATATTAAAAAGGGGAATCCTACTATTAAGACAGATATAATAAGTTGCGCTTAAGCGCAAGGTGTATTTGTGATAATCAGAATCAACTGCCATGAGTATCAAAAAGGAACAAACAATTTTCAATCATGTTATTGACCAAAGCTTCAAGCAATTATATATTATAAAGTTATGAATTTTAACTTTAAAGCATATGATGTCATTGTTATCGGTGCCGGGCATGCCGGATGCGAAGCTGCTCTTGCTTCTGCACGCATGGGGTGTAATACGCTTCTTTTAACCATTGATATGGATAAAATTGCTTCCATGCCCTGCAGCCCTTCCATAGGCGGTATGGCAAAAGGGCAGCTGGTTAAGGAAATTGATGCCCTTGGCGGTCAAATGGCAAAAATCACAGATTCTTCAGCCATTCAATACAGGACATTAAATACACGAAAAGGCCCTGCTGTTCATTCAACGAGAACGCAAAATGATAAAGCATTGTATTCAAGAAACATGAAGGCTGTCCTTGAAAAAACAAAAAATCTTGATCTTAAGCAGGCCATGGCCCAGGAACTCGTGCTTGAAAACAATACTGTGACAGGTCTTATTGATGATACCGGTTTTGAATACTCAACCCGGACCATCGTCATTGCAACGGGAACTTTTTTAAAAGGAATGGTTCACATCGGGGCGTCAAAAATCGAGGCCGGCAGGGCCGGGGAATTCGCATCCATCGGCCTTGCACAAAATCTTGCAACGCTTGGGTTTAACATCGGAAGGATGAAGACCGGAACACCACCACGGCTCCATGCGGACACCATTGATTTTTCCAAATTTAATATCCACAATTCAGAAAGCCGGCCAAAACCGTTTTCTTTTTCAACAACAGATATTCCCAACCCTATGCTGCCAAGCTTTATGGGTAATACAAATCGGAAAACCCATGAAATTGTCAGACAAAATCTAAAATATTCAGCGCTTTATGGCGGTCATATCAAAGGAAAATCTGCCCGATACTGCCCTTCATTTGAAGATAAAATCGTCAAATTCCCGGACAGGGACAGCCACCATGTCATCCTTGAATATGAAGGCATTGACTCAAAGGAAATTTATGCTTCAGGGCTTGGCAACAGTCTGCCTTTGGAAATCCAGTATAAAGTTGTCAGATCTGTGAAAGGCCTTGAGGCAGCCAAAATTATGAGACCGGCCTATGCCATTGAATACGATTATGTAAACCCTTTGGAATTATCTGCCGCACTTGAAACAAAAAAACTAAAAGGCCTCTTTTTAGCCGGGCAGATCAATGGCACATCAGGGTATGAAGAAGCAGGCGCGCAAGGATTATGGGCTGGTATTAATGCTGCCTGCACTGTCCAGAAAAGAAACCCTTTTCTCCTTGATCGCTCCCAGGCGTATATCGGCGTTATGGTGGACGATCTTGTAACAAGAGGAACAAATGAACCTTACCGGATGTTTACCTCAAGAGCTGAATACAGGCTGTTGCTCAGAGAAGATAATGCCGACTTAAGGTTATCCCGGATTGGAAATGACTTAGGTCTTGTAGATGATGATACCTTGAAATTCTGCAAAGAAATTGCGGCCCAGACGCAAAAAGAAATCCAACGCCTTAAAAAAGCGGTAGTGAAGCCCACCAAAACGGTTAATGCTTTTTTACTGGCCAAAGGTACAAATCAAATAACAAACGGGGTGAAACTTGAGCAGCTTCTAAAGAGAGCGGAACTTGATTATGTCTCTTTGAAAGAAATCTGCCCGCCGCCGGAACCTGTTTTGGAAAGAACTGAACAACAGGTTGAAATTCAAATAAAATATGAAGGATATATCCTGCGGCAGCTCAATGAAATAAAAAAATATAAAGACCTCGAAAAAATAAACATACCGGAAAATTTTGATTATTCCAAAGCCCATGGTCTTTCAAACGAACTTAAGGAGAAGCTGAATCAAATCCTTCCTAACTCGCTAGGACAGGCATCCAGGATCGATGGGATGACACCAGCTGCCATATCTGTATTAATGGTTGGAATTTCTGCATTTCAAATAAAAAGCAATACTTGACTTGAATAAATTCAAACTTACTATAATAAACATAAATAATTAAAATGATTGAATTAAATTATACGAGGACTGATGTATGGTCGACGATTATTACAAAATTTTAGGTGTTGATAAAAAAGCCGACGCTTCCCAGATCAAGAAAGCATATCGAAAACTTGCCTTAAAATATCATCCCGACAAAACAAAAGGTGATAAGGCTTTGGAAGAAAATTTTAAAAAAATCAGTGAAGCCTATGCAGTTTTGAGTGATTCTGAAAAAAGAAACCAGTATGACACCTATGGATCAGCTGATTTTCAGCAACGCTTCTCACAGGAAGATATTTTCCGAAACTTTGATCTGGGTGATATTTTAAAGGACTTCGGGTTTGGCGGCTCACGGGGAGGCGGATTCTCTTCGGCCTTTGGCAGAGGCGGACAACGAGGCGGCCCCGGTATGGGCGGCAACCCGTTTTCCCAGAATATGGGAGGCGGTGGATTTGGACAACAGCAACAACCTCAAATGAAGGGAAAAGATATTGAATATGAAATCCCTTTAACCATCCATGAAATTATCAAAGGTACTAAAAAGACGATCACCATCAACCAGGGCGGCACTGCCAAGGCCATAGAAGTAAAAATCCCCAAAGGATTGACCCGGGGCAAAAAAATCAGACTTGCCGGAAAAGGTGAAATGAGCCCCCACGGTGGCCCTGCAGGCAATCTCTATATTAAATCCAACCCCATCCCTTCAAACGGGTATACCATTGAAGGCAATGATGTATTGCTTTCAAAAAAGGTTACCCTCACCCAGGCACTGCTCGGGGATACGATAGAAGTTGTGACACCGGACGGTACGGCCATCAACCTTAGGCTTCCGGCCGGAATAAATCACAAGGCAAAGATGCGTATACCCAAACACGGAATTCCCCAAATGAAAGGAAATGGTTGCGGAGATCTCTTTGTTGTGATTAATATAACCATGCCAAAAAAGCTGACCGCAGAACAAAAAGAGCTGATTCAACAATTAGAAAAAACGGGATTATAACCTAAAGGTCACACGTAAATTATATTATGCCTGAATTTATTCCCTTAATCTCAGAACTTGAGATAAACAAACAAATTCAAAAAATCGGACAAAAAATCTCCAGTGATTATAAAGAAAAAGATCTGGTTTTAGTGGGTGTATTAAAAGGATCGTTTATTTTTCTGGCAGACCTTACTCGACAGATTTCCATTGATCATAATATTGATTTTGTTGGTGCTTCTTCCTATGAAGGTACGTCCTCAACCGGACAAATCGTTTTCACCAAACAGCCGGATTTAGAGCTTGAAAACAAAGATATTCTGTTTGTGGAAGATATCGTGGATACAGGGAATACGCTTTTAAAAATAATTGAGTTCATAAAATTATTAAACCCCGGATCCATTAAAATTTGCACTTTAATTGACAAACATGAACGACGTGAGGTAAAAATTGATGTTGATTATTCATGTTTTTCACTTGAAAAAGGGTTTATTGTTGGTTATGGGTTGGACTATAATGAAAAATATAGAAATCTTCCAGCCATCTATGACCTGAAACTATAGGAATAAGGAGAATCCAATGATTATTACCTGTAATAAGTGTTCAACAAGTTTCAACCTTGACGATTCTCTTGTCAAAGAAGACGGCTCAAAAGTCCGTTGCTCTGTTTGTAAACATATTTTCACAGCATTTCCATTGCCCCGGGAATCAGAGCAAGAGTCTGAAGAATCATCAGACCTCAATCTTGAATCTTTTCCGGATGATGACGACACCCTTGAAGAACCTTCTGACTTTGAAACGGAAGAGAGCGACTTTTCCTTAAAAAGTTCTGATCTGGAAACCGAAAGTTCTGATCTGGAGATGGATGAGACTGATCTTGGGATGGATGAGACTGATCTGGAAGTCGATGATGATTTTTCCTTTGAAGAAACTGAATTGGAAATTGATGAGGATGGCGAATCCCAAGAGCTTGAATTTGAGGAAAGCCATTGGGAGTTCGATGGTAACGGCATTGAATTTGAAGACTCCGAAGAAGAAGATTTTGACAGCATTGAATTTGAAACCATTGAAGATGAGCCTGCTTCTTTAGACAGTACAGAGAGTGAACCAGATTTGAAAATGGAAGATGAAACAGATTTACAGGCCTCGGATTACCAAACTTTCGATGAAAATCTCGAGGATGATTCATTAGCCGGTGAAGATGAATTTGAGCTTGAGTTCGATATCGAGGATGATTCTGAAAATGAAGCGTCCGACATTCCTGATGATGAAATGGACGAAGATCTCCTTGAAACAGAAACCGAACTGGAAGATTATTCTCTTGAAGAAGAAACCGAAACCGATGATTATTCTCTTAAAGAAGAAATCATAGAAATAGATGATACCCAAGAAAAAGCACCGGTTGAAAAACCCGAACCCGTTCTGGGCACAACACCAAGATCCAGAAAAAAAAAGAAGAAGCCTCTCGTCGGGGCACCTGTCCTCGTGATGCTGCTGATCTTCTTTTTGGTTATAGGAGCCTATATTGCCAGTGGCATGACCGGATATAAAATACCGTATCTATCTGACATTAAAATCCCTTTTATTGAACAATACTTTAAAAAAGCTGTCCCCGAAAAATTAGATGTCAAGCCTGTCCCCAATCAAAAAAGTGTGAATGGAAGGTTTGTCACCAATTCAACTGCCGGCACCCTGTTTGTCATTACAGGAAGGGTGGAAAATCTTTCAAATATTGCTTACAGTCATATTGAAATTCGAGGGGCGTTGATCACTAAAGGCAAGGTGGAAGCAAAAACAAAAAATACCTTTTGCGGGAATATTATAACAGAAGAAATGCTCAAAACAGGAAACATTTCAGACATTAATAAACTTCTTGCCATAAAAAAGGGGAATCATAATTCAAATGTCAATATAAAACCAGGAGCCGGTGTTCCTTTTATGGTTGTATTTTCGGATCTCCCTGAAAAATTACAGAATTTTACCGTCAAAGTCATCAGATTTGAAAAAACAAAAAATAATTAAATATTGACAATTAAAGTGTGTCTGTGATATTTTTTTTGGGTTTTTGGCGACGTAGCTCAGTTGGTCAGAGCATGCGGCTCATATCCGCAGAGTCCGGGGTTCAAGTCCCTGCGTCGCTACCAAGATCATACAATGCCCCCTTTTTAAAAGGGGGTTTCTTTTTTTTGATTCAGAACAAAGTTTATGGTAATGTTTATAAAATCAATCGGACGATTTATTTTAAGGAGATTTTATGCCCGGTATTTATGAAATTTATGTGAAGGATCATTTTGCTGCAGCCCATGCATTGAAAGGATATGATGGAAACTGCTCCAATATGCATGGACACAATTGGATCATTGAAACATATATTCAGTGTACAAAACTTAACAAGCTGGGTATCGGCGTTGATTTCAGGGATGCCAAAGATATTATAAAAGATGTGTTAAGCAAATTCGATCATACCACTCTCAATGACGTTGCAGAGTTTGCCAGCACCAATCCTACATCTGAAAACCTTTCCAGGTTTTTGTATACCGAGTTTTCCCGACGTCTGAACACCGAACACATAACCATCAGCAAAGTGATGGTATTTGAAAGCCCCGGATGCGGATCTTCTTATCAGGAGGTATGATTGCGGCTTGATATTTGCGAAATTTTCCACAGCCTTCAAGGGGAATCCACCTTTGCCGGGCTGCCTTGCATTTTTATAAGACTGTCGGGATGCAATCTTAGCTGTTCATGGTGTGATACACGCTATGCAAACGAAGAATATCACTCCATGACCTTTGATCAGATCTTAAAAAAAGTGAGTTCATATAATTGCAACCTGATTGAAGTCACTGGTGGTGAACCACTGTTGCAGAATAACACACCCGCCCTGATATCCATCCTTTTAAAAAAAAATTATCAGGTACTCCTTGAAACAAACGGCAGTAAAAGCATTAAAAACATAGCTTCGGCCTGCATAAAAATCATTGATATCAAATGTCCTTCCAGCAATGAATCTGATAGCTTTTTATCAGAAAACATAAGTTTCTTAACTGAACATGATGAGATCAAATTTGTCATCGGCTCTCGAAAAGATTATGAATTTGCTAAATCCATCATTAAAAATGAATTACCTAAAATCTCACAAAAAAAAATTCATATTTCACCTGTTTTCGGGCAGATACCACTCAAAGCCGTTGCTGCCTGGATGATTGAAGATAATCTTCTGGCCAGGCTTTCTTTGCAGCAACACAAGATCGTTTGGGATCCGGATAAACGAGGGGTTTAAATAAAGACATGACCGACAAAGCCATCGTACTTTCCAGTGGCGGAATTGATTCCACCACTGCAATGGCCATTGCAAAATCAACGGGCAAAGACATTTACGCCTTAAGTTTCAGATATGGACAAAGACATTTTATAGAAATTGAAGCTTCCAAAAAAGTGGCCCGATCACTTGGGGCAAAGGTCCATAAAATCATTGATATTGATTTAAGACAATTTGGCGGGTCTGCCCTGACCGATGAAATAAATGTTCCCAAACATGACTCAATTGATGATATCGAGGAAGATGGGATCCCCATCACCTATGTTCCGGCCAGAAACACTATTTTCCTGTCCTATGCCATGGCCTGGGCAGAAGTTCTAAAGGCCACGTCCGTTTATATTGGCGTTACTGCCGTGGATTATTCAGGTTATCCCGACTGCAGGCCCGCCTTTATTGAAGCGTTTGAAAAAATGGCCAATCTTGCCACCAAAACCGGGGTGACAAAAGAAGCCGTACTGAAGATTGAAACCCCCTTAATCCATCTTTCCAAAGCTGAAATCATTACAACAGGAAATAAGTTAGGGGTGGACTACTCTTTGACCATTTCCTGCTATGATCCGGATAGGAACGGCAAGTCCTGTGCCAGGTGTGACAGTTGTCTTCACAGGATTAAAGGATTTAAAAAAGCGGGAATTAAAGATCCAACGCCTTACTATTAGCAAGAAGTGTTTCAGCAAAAATCTCCACCGGATGCCTGACCAATACCGGCTGTTGAAGCTTTGCCAGCATATCAGAAATCTGCATCATACAGGCGGGGCAGGAAGTTGCTACGGTTGAACATCCTGTATCAATAATATTTTTGGCTTTTTTAAGGCCGATTTGAGATGAAATATCATAATGCGCAAAATTAAAACTGCCTCCCATGCCGCAGCACGTGTCACTGTCTGCCATTTCTTTTAATTCATTGCCGGAAGCAAGAATGACTTGCCGTGGCTCATTAAATACCCCAAGGGACTTTTTAAGGTGGCAGGGATCGTGATAGGTAATAATATTTTTTTCCCTCTCACCGTCTGAAATTACTGCGGACAGGTCAAAGCGTTTTTCCATCAGCCAACTGATATCCACAGTTTTTCGGGCCAGCGCTTCAATCTGCCTTAATAATTTTTTATCCAAATGTTTTAACAGGGCGGGCCATAATTTTATAATGGTTGATGAACATGTGGCGCAGGCCGTCACAAGATAGTCAAATTTTCCCCTTGAAAAAAGGTCTACATGGGTTTTCACAAGGGTCTCAAAGGTTTCAACATCTCCTGATGCGATTGCAGGGATGCCGCAGCACCCCTGATTGAAAGGAATAAAAACCTGGGCATTAAAGTATTTTAACACGTCAACCACGCTGTGGGCTATTTTTGGGAATGCTTTATCTATCAAACAGCCGACAAAAAAAGCCACCTTTACACCTTTTCCTTCGATCCTTAAATCCTGGCCCTCAAGCGTTCTGTTAAAGGCTGTCTCTTTCAGAGATACAATATGTCGATGCCGCAGCAGCGGCGAAGCAATCCTGGCACAGGAGGTTCCCTGGAGATTTTGTTCCTTTTTGAAAAAAAATTTTTGAAATAAGGCGGCCATCCCCATGATGCCATTGAATGTTTCAGGATTGGACAGAATTTTTTTAAATATTATTTTTTTAGAAAACGATAATCCAAGATATTGAGTAATGATCGCTCTCGCCTTTAAAAATATTTCAACAGCATTCACATTGCTGGGGCAACCATGGGCGCAAGACCCGCAAAGAAGGCATCTTTGAAGGCGCTCATTCACCCCTTTTGCATCATCAAACATCTGATCGATCAATCCATTGAGCAGAACAAGTTTGCCCCTTGACACATCTGCTTCTTTCCGGGTTTGGGCAAACAAAGGACAATTTGCCTGGCACATCCCGCAACGGGTACACACGGCAAGTTGATCTTCCAGCTTTCTCACATCACGAGCAAGCTGTTGCATTCTATCCATATGAATACTCTGTTGTCTGTCCGACTTCCTGTTTAATCTCTCTTTCATGAAGACCGATCAGGTATAAAAGCCCGTCAAGGCCAACACTTGAAATGGTATTGGATGCATTCTGCCGAACAACAGGTTTGGCATTAAAGGCGACCCCTAAGCCTGCAATGCTGATCATGGGAAGATCATTGGCTCCATCACCAACGGCAATGGTCTGTTCAAGGGCAAGGTTCTCCTGTTGAGCAATCTGTCTTAGTAATATTGCTTTTTTCTCGCCATCCACAATATCACCGACAACATCTCCGGTCACCACGCCATTTTTTATATCCAGCTGATTGGCATACATATAATCAAACCCAAGTTGCTCCTTTAAATATTCACCGACAAAGGTAAATCCTCCGGACAGGATACCCAGCTTATATCCCAGGCCTCTCAGGGTTTTGGTGACCAGATACGCACCATCGGTCAATGGCAGATCCCTTGATATTTTGCCCAACTGCTCTTGTTTTATCCCTTTTAAAAGGGCCACTCTTTTTCTGAAGCTTTCTTTGAAACCTATCTCCCCTCTCATGGCAGATTCAGTGATTTTGCCCACCTGATCTCCGACACCGGCCAATTTTGCCAGCTCGACAATGACTTCAGTTTGGATCAATGTTGAATCCATGTCAAAGACAACCAGTTTCATGTTTTTCCTGTAAATATTATCCACATGAAAAGATATATCAATCCCAGCTTTCTGGGAAATCTCCATAAACCTTCTTCGCATATCAAGAAGATTTAAAGGCTTGCCGCTGACGGAAAGCTGCACACTCGCCCTTGGATTAACCTGCGCGTTCTTAAGAGAAATCCTTCCGGTAAGACGTGTGATGCTGTCAATGTTCAAATGATTATCTGCAATTATTGATGCAACAGCGGAAATCTGTTGGGCTGTTAACGTTCTGCCAAGAAGGGTAATGATTCTTCTTTCTTTTCCCTGGGCATGGACCCATTTTTCATAATTCTCAGAGTCAATCTGTTTAATATCTATCTTAAGCCCCATGTTGTGGCCCTCGAACAACATATCCTTGAAAATTGGAGAAAAATCTTTTGACTTAGGAATCCCAGCCAGGATTCCAAGGGAAATATGCTCATGGATTACGGCCTGGCCAATATCCAGGATATTGACATCGTATTCTGCCAGAATCCCTGTAAACTTTGCATCAAGCCCTTTTCTGTCTCTGCCGGTAATATTTATCAATACAACATCAGTCATTGCCCATATCCTTCAATTCTGTCATATAATTATGTTAAGCATTTATATCTCTGCTTGGCAATGGTTTGCAAGCATTTTAAGGTGTTTGTTCAAATATTCCGGTCCTCATATCATTGTTTTTTTTTGCTTTTTCACGTTAAGAATCAACATTGATGAAACAAGATAAAATACGGCAAATAAACTGAATACCATCCTGAAATTTGAACCGGTTATATCAAGGATTATACCTGACAGCCAGGGACCTAAAAATCCTGCAAAAAAGCCATATGCCGTAAATACCAATCCGAAAATTTTCCCGAAATTTTCAAGCCCGAAAACCTCGGTCACCAATGGGGCTGAAATAGTAAAAAGAGCGCCAAAGGCAAGCCCGATAAAGCAGGCTAAAAAACTGATGATATAAAGATTGATAAACCACGGCATCAGAAAATAGGCAAGAGCTGCCATCAGAAAGACGGTCACCAATATTTTTTGTTTGGAATAAATATCTGCCAGTCTTCCGCAAACCAGGCGGCCAAGCCCGTTTAACACATTAAAACAGGTCAATATATAAACATATTGTGTGATACCATATCCCAGGTGCGCCCCAAAAGAAGAAGCAAGAACTATCAAGGAGACCCCGGCTGCCCCGGACAAGGCCCACACAAACCAGAGGAACCAGAAGGATGACAGTCTTAACGTCTTTTTCAAAGACAATGTTGACAATTGTTGTTTCCCCTGATCCTTCTCCTTCCCCGGGATCTTTATGAACAAAGCAAATGATGTTCCCAAAAAAATGGAAATTACTGCTGCAAAATTGGATGTAAACCCATAGCCTTTTGAAACCAGAAGATAGGTAAATACCGGCGACATGACGGCTGCTGAACCCCCAAAGGTTAAATTGAGGACACCGGTAATCAGCCCTTTGTTTTCAGGAAACATTCTTTGGAAAATGGTGAGACACGGGATATAGACAAATCCGCAGAAAAAGCCTTCGCTAAAAGCCCAGATATAAACGTGTTCAATAGCACTTGCCCGCCCGACAAAAATCATGGCAAGAGAGCAGACAAGACTGCCTGTAAAAATAATAAAACGGCTTGGTATTTTTTCCTGTAGCTTTCCGGCCAGATACATTGAAAATCCTGTCCCGGCCAGGATAAAAAACATCAACCTTCCAATTTGCGCTTTATTCACATGAAAAAGCGCCTGCCATTCCGATGCCATGACACCGGGAAAGCCAAACACAAAGGCTCCCGGGAAAAAAATCGTTAAGCAGCCAAATACGAGAATTATTTTCTTATTTTCAAGGAACGACATATCTGTTTTAAATCATTATAATTATTCAGTTCAGGATCATCCAATACCTTTTCAAACAGCATCTGCTTAATCTTACCAATATCAGGACCGGGCACAACGCCTGTGAGCTGAATAATATCATTCCCGGTGATCTCAAGACGGTTCATCTGAAAAGCGGATCGTTCCGCCATCTCAAGGAACAGTTTTTTAAGCCGGATGCGGATTTCAGAAATAGTATAGGGTCTTTTAGCCAAATTTCCTTTTTTGTCTGCGATCCTCATTCTCATGAAATCCCGGTAATCAAGTCCGTGTTTATCCAGCACTGCCAGCAGCCTTCTGGCTGCTTTCGGCGTTGTCTGATCGGTCAACGGCCTCATGTGAGTTTTAATCAAAGACGTGATATAGGTGATATCCTTAGCAGAAAATCTTAATGTGGTAAGATCATGAACTATGGGCCGGGTATGATTCTCATGCCCTGCAAATGTCAACTTGCCCTCATTTGTTTTTGCGGCATCAAATTTTCCTGCATCATGTAAGAATCCTGCAAGCCTTAAAATTGGAAAACGGGGCGATAAAGCATCACCCACCAGCATGCTGTGGTCAAATACAGTCTCGCCATGATGAGGACCGCCGTCAAGGCCACGGCACCGATCAAGGCTTGGAAAAATTTTAACCAACAGCCCTGTCTTTTTTAATGCCTTGAAAAACAGGGAAGGCCTTTCCAAACCAAGTGCTTTCATAACTTCATGATGGATTCTCTCTTTGGCAACAGATCTATCCAGCAGATCCTTATTCCCAAGGATAACCTCAAGGGAAGATAAGGAAAGCGGCCCGTCTATCATGGCCACAAACCGGCAGGCCCGGATCATTCTGACGGGGTCTTCATGGATTCTTTTTTCAGGGTCCCTTGTAAATCTGATAATCGCATCTTCAAGGTCTTTTTTTCCATTAAAGGGATCAATGATCTTTTTTGTGATGGAATCATAGGCCATTGCATTAATGGTAAAATCTCTTTTGGCCAGATCTGATTCAGGAAAATCAGAAATATCAAATGCCGACCGCCCGGAAGAAATCTCAACACCATCCACAATACAAACAGGAAAAGATTTTCCAACTGTTTTAACTTTTTGCCCCAAAAAAAGGGATTGTATCTCTTTTATGGATGCATTAGTCAGGATATCAAAATCATCCGGCGTTCTTTGCAATATGATATCCCTGACAGCACCCCCTACTATATAGGCCTGGAATCCATTTTTCTTAAACCTGTCTAAAATAAACCGGATGGTCTCTTTACTCTTTTGATGAATCAAGATCCCCACCTTGATGAAAGTTCATGGGCAATTTCAAGGTGGTCAAGAATTCTTGCGACAATAGTATCTACCAGGTTTTCAATGGTCTTGGGAAACGTATAAAACGAGGGGCTGGGCGGCAGGATCACAGCACCGGCACGGCTTGCCCTTGTCATATTTTCAAGATGTATCAGGTTATAGGGGGTTTCTCTTGGAACAAGAATCAAAGGCCGCTTCTCTTTTAAACTGACATCAGCCGACCGTGTGACCAGATTGTCTGCAAACCCGGAAGCGATCCCTGCAAGGGTCTTCATGGAACAAGGGACAACCACCATGCCGGAATGAACAAACGAGCCGCTGGCCGGTGCTTTCGATATCTCATCCTGAAAAAATATTTCGAGATCGGTTTCCTGTTTTAGTTCAACTCCACAGGAAATCAAAAAATCTTTAAAAGAATCTTCTTTTTTATACCCCATCTCATGTTCAAGAACGCTCACGCCTGAGTCTGACAGGATTACCATTACACGGGTCTTTGCTTCCAAAAGGGCCTTGATCAGCCTAACCCCATAGATGGACCCGGAAGCGCCGCTGATGGCTACAATAACCGTCTTATTTTTCATTTTAAAAAGCCCTGTGTCAGTACCCCGATAAAAAGGAGAATCGAAATCACTGAATTTATATGGAAAAACGCTATATTAATATGCGTTAAGTTATCGGATTTAACAAGCTTATGCTCTGCAATCAGAAGGAGACCAATGATCCCTAAAAACAATAAAAAAACCGGGTGCATACCAAAGGTTGCGTATGTGGCCAAAAGAAAAACAAAGGTACAACCATGAAGCACGGAAGAGATGCGCATGGCTTTTTCCGGGCCAATTTTTGACGGCAGGGAAAAAAGCCCTTCCTTTTTGTCAAAATCAATGTCCTGGCAGGAATAAAGAATATCAAACCCGGTAATATAGGTCAAAAGGCCAAGGCTAAGGAAAACGATGCTCCACGACAGGGTCCCGGCAATCGCCACCCAGGCCCCCACAGGTGCAAGGCAGATGGCAAATCCAAGATAAAGATGACAATATTTTGTAAACCGCTTGGTATAGGAATAAAACAATAGAAAAAACAAGGCGGGAAAGGAAAGCAGTAAACAAAGGCGTGACAGCATGCCTGCGGAGAAAATGAATACCAGAGATGAGAGTACGACAAAAAGAAAAGATTCTTTTTTTGACAACAGCCCTGAAGGAATTTCCCTTATCGCTGTCCTCTTATTTTTAAGATCAATATCCGCATCCACAATCCTGTTAAATCCCATGGCAGCAGACCTTGCCCCCACCATAGCCAGGAGAATCCAGATAAAATCCCAGGCTGAAGGCGAATGATTCTCCCAGGCCATCGCTACAGCAGACAGCGCAAAGGGAAGCGCAAAAATTGTATGGGGAAATTTAATCATTCTCCCGTAAATCAGTATTTTATTTTTAATATATTCCATAGGCAGTTGTGTCACATTGAGGGCATTTTCCTTGTTTCTGCAAAAAACTTTCTATCTGATAAGCATATCGTTTCACTAAAAGTTCGTTGCAGGAATGGCAATAGGTATTTTCAGACGACTGACCTGACACATTTCCAATATAGACGTATCTAAGACCCGCAGCTTTACCTGCCTCATATGCCTTTTCCAATGCTAAAACAGGGGTGGCTGGTCTGTCCATCATGTTATAGCAGGGATGAAATCTTGAAATATGCCAGGGTGTTTCCTGACCCAAATCATTGGCAATATAGTCTGCCATTGCACAAATTTCATTTTCATCATCATTCAAGCCGGGGATGAGAAGAGTAGTTATTTCCACCAGGATTCCCAACTCCTTCATATAGCTGATATTTTCTTTAACCGGTTCAAGCCTTGCCTTGCAATAAGTCTGGTAAAACCTGTCATTAAATGCCTTTAGATCCACATTAGCCGCATCAAGATAGGGGGAAACCATTTCAAGAGCTCTTGTGCTCATATAACCATTGGTGACAAAAATATTTAACAGGCCCTGATTTTTAGCAAGCCTGGCCGTCTCAAAGGCCAGTTCAAAAAAAACAGTAGGTTCTGTATACGTATATGAGATGCTGTCGCAACCTGTTTTTATGGCTTCTTTGACAATGGCTTCAGGAAAAAAATCTCTTCCCTGGATCAGACCATCGTAATCCGACGGCATCTGGGCAATATTGGAATTCTGGCAAAAAGCGCATTTAAAATTACATCCCACTGTGGCAATGGAATAAGAATATGACCCCGGTTTTAAATGGAAAACAGGCTTTTTCTCTATGGGATCAACGCTGGTTGAAATCACTTTTGGATATACCAGAGACATAAGCCTGCCGCCTTTATTTTCGCGAACCCCGCAGATGCCTCTTTTCCCGTCTTTGATTAGACAAAAATGACGGCAGATATGACATTTTACTCTTTTTTTATCCAATTTTTCATAGATCAGGGTTTCCATGTTTATGGTCTCATTCGTGTGGCCAGTCCTGTCGCAGGGCTATAGGCTTTTGGCTTTTTTATCTTCAGCATCAGGGGCTGGGTCCTGAATTTTGGCACCGGCTTAATCCTCATGCCAATGAGAGTTCCAAAAAATGATTTTTGAACGATTTTAGTATTTTCAACAAAAGCGGCTATCTGTCCGTAGGTAAAAGGAAATTGCAAGGTTGTCTTCCATCTTACAGGAACATTTCCAAGAATGGCAAACAAAATCTGTTTGAGCTCCCAGATGCTGAAAAAATGAGCGTGGGCATAAATATTGGGCACAAAAAAACTTTTAAACCGGCGGATCATGTTTAATGGTGCATATCGGTTCAGGACACAGAGGACAACCGTATCCTTTGCAACCCTGCAGGCTTCTTCAATGGCTTTGGCAGGTCTGTCCGTAAATTCAAGGCTTGTGAAAAAAAAAGCACAATCAAATGCATTGTCATCAAATGGGAGATCCTCAGCCACACCCCGGTGAAGATCCACCTGATTTCCAAGCCTGTTTGATGCCCGGTCCAGCATATATGGAGAAGGGTCCAACCCGGTCAGATTTAATCCCTTATCCAGTAATGGTTCCAGGCTGATACCAGTGCCGCAGCCGATATCAAGAATTCGCTGTCCTTTTTCAGGGGACAAAAAATCCATCATCAATTTGATTTCAAGATCCAGGCAATACTTATTTTTGGCCTGGTCAAACCAGGCATCATATGATCCTGCCTCTTTAAAATCAAATACATACCCCATAATTAATCCATCAACTTAATCAATAATTTCTTTGACCTTTTCCATCATTTCCTTGATGGCGACAACTGCCGGAGAGTCATCTTCCAGTTCAAGAAGCGACCGCCTTTCCATATCAAACTCAAGAAGGTTCTTGTCATCCGGTATGGTGCAGAGGATGGGGACACCAATGGTTTCGGCCTCATCCAGGAATGCTTTGTTCAATGTTTCAGGTGCCCGGTTAACAATCAGACCCTTATGTTTTACATCCAGTTTAAGATCATCCAGCATTTCATTGATTCTTCCAACAGCTCGAAGCCCCCTTAAGGCATAGTCGGTAACCATTATCAGAATATCCACCTTACCACTGGTTCTGCGGCTTAAATGCTCCATCCCGGCTTCATTATCCACAAGAAGATATTTATAATTGCCTTCCAGTTCGTCGGCAAACCGGTTAAGAATATTATTGACCATGCAATAACATCCCTGGCCTTCCTGACGGCCCATGACCAGAAGATCAAAGGCAGGCTGCTCAATCAACACCTGGTTCATGAGCATTTCAAGATATAATATTTTATCCATGCCTGAGGGGACACCCTGTGGATCTTTCATAAAATTTTCACGGATGTCACCCACTGTTTTTTCAATATTCAATCCAAGGGTTTCACCCAGGTTGCTGTTCGGATCCGCATCAATTGCAAGAAGGGGATCATTCTGATGTTTTGTAAAATATCGGGTCAAAAGTGCCGAAACTGTTGTTTTTCCAACTCCACCCTTGCCAGCCATTGCGATTACTTTGCTCATATTCACTCCAAACGTCTATATTAAATTCATGTTTCAATAACATAACGCAATCTTTTAAAAAAGCAAACAATCAAAGATACAGTCATTTATTTTGCATATTGCATGGACAGCTCATGATATTTCTTTAGCGTTTCCTGAACTTTTCCAAAGACTGTATCTTCCGGATAACGAGAGTTTAAATCAGGCTCACCTGCCTTGACACCGGTAAGAACTTTGATCCCCTCTTCAATGGTTCTGACCTTGTAAAGATGAAATAATTTTTGCTCGATAGCTTGAACGACATCTTTTCTTAAAACAAGATTTTTTACATTTGAAAATGGAATCATGACTCCCTGGCTTTTAGTGAGTCCTTTTTTTACACAGATATCATAGAATCCTTCTATCTTTTCATTCACGCCGCCAATGGCCTGAATTTCACCCTTTTGATTCACAGACCCTGTCACGGCGATTTCCTGGCAGATAGGAATGCCACACAGACTGGAAAGGACTGCATACAACTCCGTAGAAGAGGCGCTGTCACCGTCAACACCATCGTAACTTTGTTCAAATGTAATACTGATACTCACACTTAAGGGATAATTTTGAGCGAACATTCTGCCAAGATAGCCGGAGATGATCATCACCCCTTTATCATGGGTCTGACCCGAAAGATCAGACTCATGTTCAACATTGATGATTCCGGGGGTTCCCATATAGGATTCTGCTGTAATCCTTGTGGGTCTTCCAAAGGCAATTTCACCCATATCATAGACAGCAAGCGCATTTACCTGGCCTGTTACCTTTCCTTTCACATCGATCAGAACCGTCTGATCATCAAATTGCTCCGATACTTTTTCTTCGTAAAGATTATGCCGGAACCTGTGTTGATTGACCGCCTGAATCACATATTCTTGCGAAATCACAAGAGCATCTTCTTTTTTCGCCCAATAATCCGCTTCTTTCAATATCCCGAGGATCTGACCAAATCTGAGGGAGAGTTTTTTCTGATTAGAGACTATCCTGTTCCCATATCCAATCACAGCCCACACACCATCCGGGGTAAAACTTAACAGGTTTTCTTTTTTACAGACACGGGCAATAAACCTGGCATAATTGTAACCATTCTCATCTGTCAGTTCTGCTTCATAATCAAAATCCGCCCTGACCTTAAATATTTTGTTAAATTTGGAATCCGCACTCTGTAAAATCCTGAAAGGCTCATACCCGCCAACAAGAATCACCTTAACATTCAATGGTATGGGAGCCGGTTTTAATGAGGGCATGCTGTAATCTGCCTGGCCGGGCGTATCTTCAATCTGAAGCATTGAGCCCTGTAGTGTTCTTTTTAAAGATTCCCACACCGGGAGATTCATTAAAAGCGGTTCAATATTAATGACCAGATAGCCCTTATTGGCCTTCAACAGGGAACCGGCCTGAACCATTGTAAAATCCGTCTCAAATGATCCCATAACCGGTTTTTTTTCAATTTTTCCAAAAAGATTATGAAAACTTGGGTTTGATTCAAATATGACGGGTGCTCCTTTTTCCTGTCTTCGATCCACCAGTACATTAACCTGATATCTTTTCACAAGAGATCCTGCCATTTCCAAAAATTTCTTGCCTTCTGCATCCTTTGATCCTTTAACCCCAAGGAATGTAGCAATATTATCAATAATATCTTCCTTGACATTTTTCAGATATATTTGAATATCTTTGCAATCCCTGAAATAATATCTTACAGGATCAATCTGCTCTGAAATAAGCTGCTCTGTTTTTGAAGCCACAAGCGCCTTTAATACGGCTTTCATTTCCTCCCCGAGTTTATTTATTTCAAGAAGGGATTCATCAAGCATCTCTTCTATCTGAACCCTATTTTCATCCATCTCTTGACGGGTTGCCTCATCCAGGGACTGGTATGCTTCCTGGGATACAGGCTGCCCATCACTGACCGGAACAACCTGATAACCTTCTTCTGTACTTATAATTGAAAAACCTGTACTTTCAGCAAGCTGTTCAACATCGTCGGATAACTCTTTTTGCCTGCTTGAAGTTTCTTTATAAATAATATTTTGTTCTTCCAGAAAAGAGGGTATTTCAAAGAATCCGGGTATCTCTGTCTTTATCACTTCGATAAACTGAATCATGCTTCTGCTGAAATAGACTGCTGATCCTGCCGGCATTTCAATTACAACCGGGCAATACTCATCGTCAAAATTATTGACCAGACAAAGATCTTCCGAGGTTTCATAGTTTTTGGCATGTTCAACAAGAAGTTTTCTGATAATGGTCGATTTGCCGGTGCCTTCCAGGCCTGTAACAAAAATATTATACTCCGAACCCTTCATGTTCAATCCAAAATCAATGGCTTCAACAGCCCGTTTTTGACCGATAATGCTGTCTAAAGGATCCAGTTCAGATGTATCCTTAAAATCAAACAGACCGGAAGGATATTTTTTACTCAACTCTTTTATAGACACCTTAAATCTTTGCCCCATTTCTGCCTCCTCTGCTATATTTCTTAGTCTCAATCCATGGGAATTATATGGGCGTCAGCATATAATGTCGAATCATCAAATATATTGCATTGGTATACACCATTATTCCTGCGCCAGCCTGTTCGAATACTTTCTTTTGCTTTGCCGATTTCACGGGAAAACCTGATTTTAATATTCTTGATCGGCCTTCCATTTCTGTTTATCGTTTTATGATACAAGGTTTCCAGAAATCCCAGGTATATGGTATTATTCACATGCCCGTTCACATCAAAATCCGAATACCGCAGACTGATGTCCGTCTCCTGTTCCGGCTTAATTCTCCCGCAGGTCTTCCAGTCATCAATTTCCTTATCAAACCATTTCTCTTTTTCAATCTCATAAAGCCTGGAAATTTCACCCGGCACTTTTGAGATCCGCTTTCGTTTGACATCAAAAAAAAGCCAGACGCTTGATCCCCTGGCAATATCCCCCAGAGATGATTGTATATGATACTCCCTGAATCCTTTATACCCATTAAACCCTCTTGACCATGTTGTAATTTTAATATCCTCCCCCAGCATGGGGTAACGGAAAAACTCGATTTCCAGACGATTTAAAAACCAGACAACACCTTTTTCAAACAACACATCCGGGCCGGCTCCAATCCCTGTTGAATGAAAAACTGCCATTTCCTGAAAAAATCGGGCAACAGACTGAACTCTCAATTTAAATTGATGATCTATATCAAAAAAACCTATTTTATGGTGTTTTTCTATCTTCATTTTTTACCTTTTTTTTTAAAGCAGCATAGTTTAAACAATTAATTAAAATTAAAACCGTATAAAATAAAGACTTTTGTGAAAACTATTTGAAATATTCAAAAGAATAAATTTGAAGGCCTTGGCAAACCGGAGCCACTTAAACACAACTTTTCCGGATATTGGTCAAGAAGGATAAATAACGAGCATCGGATCGTCTATAAAATTGAAAATAACTCCATCCTAATTGCTCAGCTTAGATATCACTATTAAATTTGCATACTCCATCTTTTATGGCAAAATTTAAAAGGCTATCTTATCGCCGGGTTTAGGGATAATTGTTTCATACCCTTTTTCTTGAAGATGCTTTGCAAATGCAGCACTTTGAGCTTCTTCCCCATGGACGATACCAATTTTTTTTATTCGAAGATTTGACCCTGTAATAATTCTTTCCAGTTCATGCTTATCTCCATGGGCACTGAATCCGCCTATTTTTTCAACTTTTGCAAGCAGGGGATAGTTTTTGCCTAGTATTTTTATTTCAGGCGGTTCGCCTTTATTTCCTGATTCAGCACTTTCAGCACCCAGTTCCTGAATCCGTCTGCCCAAAGTATTTTCGGCCATATACCCCACAAGCAGAATGGTATTTTTCGGGTTATGGATCTTATATCTAAGGTGATGCAGTATCCTTCCGGCTTCACACATTCCCGAAGCAGATATCACCACATGGGATGAACTGTCCTGGGTTAGCTGCATGGATTCCTGTACTGTCTGAACAAATTTGATTTTATCGAAATGAAACGGATTTTTCCCCTTTTCAAGAAAAGTTTCATGGGTTTCCTTATCATATACTTCCGGGTGCTCGCCAAATACCTTGGTAATATTGGATGCAAGCGGGCTGTCAACATATACGGGATATCTTGGCACCTCTCCCTTGTCATAAAGCTCATGAAGGATATAAATCAGTTCCTGGGTTCTGCCGAAAGCAAAAGACGGAATAATCACAGAGCCGCCTCTTTCAAATGTATCGTTCAGAACCTTTTGCAGGCTTGATCCCAGATCTTCAACCGGCTCATGCTCCCTGTCGCCATAGGTACTTTCTGTAATGAACAGATCAATATCCCTGTCTTCTTCATCAAATATCAGGGTCGGATCTTTTAATATCGGTTTTCCAAACCGTCCTACATCTCCGGTATACAGAATCCGGGTGGTTTTATCATTTCTTTTGATGGTCACCACTGAAAAAGCAGATCCAAGAATATGGCCTGCCACATAAAATTTTACAGTGGTGTCTTTGCCAATGGTTATAGGATAATGAAAAGGATACCCGTCAATAAACCCAAGGGCCTGTTTTGCTTCGTCCATGGTATAAAGTGGCGTGACTATATCAAGTTCATGTTGTTTTTGAAGCTTATGAATGATTTCGATATTGAGTTCATGAGCGTTCTTTTTCAACATTTTTTTTATGTCATTTCTTTCCTTATTAGAGACCTTCTGTTTTACATTATTTTGTTCCAATTGACGCAAAAAGGATCTGAGTGATTTATAATTTAAATATTGTGCATCTGATTCCTGGATATGACCGCTGTCCATCAGCATATAATCCAGGGCATCTGCCGTGGGTCGGGTCGTCACCACACGGCCTGAAAAATCCTTGCTTGTCAGAACGGGGATACGGCCGGAGTGATCGATATGGGCATGGGATAGAATCATGTTGGTGATCTGGCCCCTGTCTATGGGAAAGGTTTTATTTTTTTCTTTACTTTCTTTCCGCCTGCCCTGGAACATGCCACAATCAAACAGAATCCGGTCCGTGTCTGTAGTCAGAAGATGCATTGATCCTGTCACTTCACCTGCCGCACCATAGAATGTCACATCCATAAAATACCTCAATTATTGTTGTAGGGTTAACAAGAATTTTTTGAATCTCTATTTATTGAAAACTTTTCTCAAAAGTTCAGTTGTTCGCTTGGCAGGATTCTGCCGGATGGCAGCCTCTTCTTTTGCCATATAATAAAATATGCCGTCCATTCCTTTTTCAATCACATGATCGGTGAGATCAGATTTTACATCCGGCACAAATGGAATAGATTTGTATTCTTTCATCATATTATCATAGGCCCTTACCGCGCCCACTTCGGACAGGCTGTCCTCTATCACGGGCTTCATTTCCCGGGCAAGATCCGGTGACATCTTCCCTTTAAAATATTGGGTAGCAGCATCATCGGGCCCGTTATAGATCTCTTTCACATCCTGAAAAGTCATCTGGGAAATGGCATTGTAAAATAATTGTTTTGCCTTTGGCGTTGCAGCCTCTGCGGCCCTATTCAACTTTAATTCAAGATTCTCAAAAAGATAGGACATCCCCACCTTGTCCAGCATGGATTTTACTGTATTAAGGTTTGCCGGCAAAGGAATGTGGATATTTGAATCTGTGTTAAATCCGTCTGTTGCCCCCAATTGATTTACAACATTTTGTGAGCCAACCTTAAGAGCTTCTTTAAGCCCGGCTCCGATTTCTTCAATCGTCAGTTCACTTGCTTTATCGCCCGGTCCAAATGACTTTAAAATCTCACTGCCCTTATTCAGCCATGAATTACCGGCAAAAGCCTGTGCCGATAACATCATTGCGGCCACGATAACCACTTGCATCATCCATAAACATTTAGTGTTTATGTTTCTCATTTTCTTCCTCCGTTATCAAATCGCCGCTGCTACCCAACTCTAAATCCCTATGTTTATTTTTCACGCCAAAAATTCTGCCCAGAAACGCAAAAAACTTTTTAATGGCACCCCACAATCTGGGTAAAAACCATATCATTAAAAAAATAAACAGAATCAATATCACCAAAAACACCCAGGGGTGAACAAGAGCTGCCCACACCCCTGTGATCACTGCCACATCTTCAAGAACAGAGGCGGTCCAGTTGGATACCGGCTCGGGAGAAGTATTAATCAACAGGCGAGTGCCGGATTTGGCTGCATGGGTGCTGGCGGAAAGCCCTCCCCCTAAAATTCCCGCCGCAACTGCAACAGCCGGATTCACATCACCCACTGCGCCTGCAGCCAGAAGAACTCCTGCCGGGATTCTCACAAAGGTGTGCAGGGTATCCCATCCCGTATCAACTCCCGGGATCTTATCGGCAATGAATTCAACAAAATACATCACCCCTGCTGCCCCGATTACCAAGGGATTCATTAATATTTCAAGGCTTTGAGGCAGGACAATATTGTCCGTCATTCCCAAAAATCCTAAGACCAGAATAGTGGCATACAAATTAATGCCACTGCCCCAGGCGGCTCCCATGGTCAATGAAATAGTTTCTATAATCTGATTAAAATCGTCCATAAGTTATAAATAAATTCTCTTTTAGTTAGTCAAGCCCTGGAATAGGCTTTTAATCTGCTTTTTAACATCTTCCTTAACAGATTCAACTTTTTCTTTCTGGCCTTCTTCTGTACCCAATATTTGCTTTAATCCTTCTGCATCCGGCGTAACGCCGCTACCGAGCATTCCTTTCAGATCAGGTCGAATTTTAGGATCAGAAAAAGATCCTGTTATCAGAACAGGTACCATCAGACCCGATCTCTGTTCGGTGTCCCCCTGGCCTTTCAGGGTGGCAACAAATTTAGGTTCTACCCTTAAATCAAGCAACTCTTTTACAAGATTGATCTTTCCGGTTACAAGCACCCGGATCAAAGGAGAAATCAGACTGGCCCCGTTTGTATTGACCAGACCATTCTTTGCCGTAAAAGGAATCTTCAATTCTGCAAAATCCGTTCTCGGCTTTTCTGCCAGCTGCTCTCCCATTCCAAAACTGGATTTAACATTTCGCACCACATTGGCAAGATCGATGCCGATAATTGCACCATCAATAAAAAAGACCTCTCCTTTGCCGGTCAATGTCTGCTTAATCATATCAGGCGTTTCACCAGTCATTGAAAGCTCTATATTGGTTTTCAGTGTTCCCTCAATCAATTCTTTTTGCAGGGCATCTTTCATTAAAGGTCCTGCCTGAATTCCTTTGGCATCAATTGTCACCTTTGTCCTTGGATTGCTTTTTTGAACATTAAGCTCAACCTTTGATGCAACACTTCCCTGGTAAAGGTTCAAGCCTAACGGATCTATGGTGATAATGCCGTTTTTTGCCAGGATATGGACATCAACATTTTCAATGATTGCGCCATGGGCCTTTAATTTCCCAACCTTAACTTTTCCATCCAGAATCAATTTTCTTAAAGGACCATAATCTGTTTTTTTCTTTGACGACTCAGCAGATTCAGCTTTTTTTGATGGTGCAGTGCCACCTGCCCCAGACGTTTCTTCCTTTGCCGGGGGTTCCGGCAGATACCGGTCAAGATCGATCTCATCCAATTGGAGATCAAACTTCAGGTTGGGTTTTAAAAACTCTTTTGCTGAAGCTGAAAATATCAACTTTGAATCATCCAGCTGGATCTCTCCTTCGGACAGGGACACACTGGCAGGGTTCCCTTTTAGCCGTGCTTTTAAAGACACTGCATCCAATGCTTTGGGATCTTTTGTTTGAACAGGAAAGCTTTGATCCAGGGCTGCCAGAAGTTTTCTGGGTGAAAAGGAAGATATGGCAAGTTCAAGGTCAAATGCCTGGCTTGTCAAAGAATCGATAATATTACCCTTTAATGTTATTTCCAGTTCTTCCAAAGCTTTTACAACAACATCAATTGCCATTGTGCCTTTACCCGGTTCCTTCCCAATGGGGCCGGCCGTACCTTTAAGGGAAACCGGCTTCCCGTCAATCATGGCAGCAAATGAGATTCCGATAGGATTTTCAAGACTGATATTCTCTAAAGTCAGATTCAGATCTGATATTTCTTTTTTAACATCTGCTCCCTGATCGACATAAATCAATTGGCCGTTTGTAATGGAAAAATTATCTACCTGCAAAGCTGCAATGGGCAGACCCTTTTCAGAAGAGGGTTTTTCTGTCTTCTTTTCCGCAACAGCTTTCTTCTCTTGTTTCGCACCAATCCCCTGCCAGTTGGCTTTACCATTTTTTAATTTTTCCAGATAAATCACAGGGCCTTCCAGAACAAATGTTTTAACTTCTATTCGCTTTGACAAAAGCGGCATCACCTTGAGCCTGACCTCAAAATTCTTCACAGATACCATGCTTTTTTCATTATATCCAACAGGATTACCTAATTGAAGATCTGTCAGTTTCACACCCACCCAGGGGAAGACAGATACATCTATATCGTCACCAAGGGTAAAAGAGCGGCCTGTAGCTTCCACGACTTTTTGTTCGATCATGGGTTTATACTTTTTAACATCAATAAATTGAGGGATAATAATAACGGCTGCAATAATAAGAACTAAGAAAACACCACCAATGATGAAAAACCATTTGAATATACTTTTCATGGGATCCCTCCAAATATTATGATTAATATTTAAAATATTTTACGATCACGAAGCGCTATAATTTCCAGACAAAAAAAATGAGGCCGGATAGTTTTTATTACTTCTGATGCTATATATAGTCAAGGTCAAACTCAAAATTAGTCCGTACAAAAATCTCTGATAAATATCAAAACCAAGTCTGTCTGAGTTAAAAAACAGCTTTTAATTTCTTTTGATTATACGGCTGCAAGTGCCGCGCTATAATCAGGTTCGTGGGTAATATCATCCACCAGCTCGGCATGCAAAACTATGTTGCTCTCATCCAGAACAATAACTGCTCTTGCAGTTAAACCCCTTAATGGACCATCTTCAATCAAAAGACCATAATCTTTTGCGAAATCAGGGTTACGAAATAGCGAACCCGTTACAACATTTTCTATCCCTTCTGCACCGCAGAACCTTTTGTGGGCAAAGGGCAAGTCAAAGGAAAGGCATATCACTAACGTATTTTCAAGTTCTGCTGCTTTTTTATTAAATGTTCTGACAGATGTTGCGCAAACATCTGTATCAATGCTGGGAAAAATATTTAAAACTTTTCTTTTCCCGGAAAAATCCTCCAGGGAAAACTCGGATAGATCCTGCTTGACTGCTGTAAAGTTTTTTACACTTTTTTCTTTACCTGGAAATTCACCTGCCAGTTGGACAAGGTTTCCTGCTAATTTAGTTGTGGCCATTGGATATCTCCTTTTTATAAAAAATACTTTAGGTTTAAAAGTCACTCCTTTTCAATCTCACTAATTTTAGTTTTTTATAATTGTAATGACTTGATCAACTTTTTTCAAGATGGACTTTAAAAAGATAAAACTGCCCTTACTTTTCCTTCATGGAAAGAGAAATTCTTTTTCTTTTCACATCTACTTCGAGAATTGTTACGATAACAGCCTGCCGGACGGTAACAATTTCATTGGGATCTTTAACAAAGCGATCTGCCATCTGGCTGATATGAACAAGACCGTCCTGATGAACACCGATATCTACAAAAGCACCAAAGGCAGTAACATTTGTCACAATACCCGGTGCTTTCATTCCCGGCACAAGATCCTTGATATCATGGATGGTATCGTCAAAGGAAAATGCCTGGAACTCTTTTCTGGGATCACGGCCAGGGCTTGCCAGTTCTTTTACAATATCTTTAAGGGTCGGCATACCAATGGTGTCGGTAACGTACCGATTCAGATCAATTCTGCTGATTTCTTCTGCATTCATCACAAGCTCTTCAATGCCAAGACCACCATCTTTTGCCATCCTCTTAACAACTTGATAGGATTCAGGATGAATACCGCTTTTGTCCAGGGCAAGCGTTGCATTATGAATTCTTAAAAACCCGGCAGCCTGCTCAAATGCCTTTGGCCCAAGTCTTGGTACCTTTAAAAAATTTTTTCTTGATCTGAACGGACCGTTTTCATTACGAAACAGGATCATATTTACAGCAATGGTATCATTCAGGCCGGATACCCGACAAAGTAATTCCCGGCTGGCTGTGTTGGCTTCAACCCCGACCTGGTTCACACAGGATACCACCACATCGTCCAGGGATTTTCTCAATAATTTTTGATCCACATCATGCTGATACTGGCCCACACCAATGGATTTTGGGTCCAGCTTTACAAGTTCAGCCAATGGGTCCAAAAGCCTCCTGCCGATGGAAACAGCACCTCTGACCGTGATATCGTGATCAGGGAATTCTTCTCTGGCAAGTTTTGATGCCGAATAAATGGAAGCCCCGCTCTCATCCACCATGACGATATGAATATTGCTGTCCAGATCCAGTCCCTTTACAAATGCCTCCGTCTCCCGTCCTGCCGTTCCATTACCAATGGCAATGGCCTCAATCTTGTATTTTTTCACGAGATTTAACACAATCTTTTTTGCTTTTTCATCATTGTTGTGATGGGGAAAGATCAAATCATGGTGCAAAAGCTGTCCCTGTGCATCAAGACAGACCACCTTACATCCTGTCCTAAACCCGGGATCAATGGCAAGGATTCTTTTCTGGCCCATGGGGGCAGACAGCAAAAGTTCCTTTAAATTCCCGGCAAAAATATTGATAGCAGTTTCATCTGCCTTTGATTTTAATTGATGAATATATTCTTTTTCAATGGATTTGGATAAAAGTCTTTTATAACTGTCTTTTATGGCTATTATAATTTCCAGTGCTGACATGGACTGATTTTTTATATATTTTCTTTCAATCAGGCCTAAGGCATTTTCTTCCCCGGGCAGGACATGCACGGAAAGGACAGACTCTTTTTGTCCCCTGAGCATGGCCAGTATCCTGTGGGAAGGTGCTTTGCAGGCAATTTCCGCCCAGTCAAAGTAATCCTTGAATTTTATGCCATCCTCTTCTTTTCCCTTTTTTACCTTGGATTGAATTTGCCCGGTTTTCAAAAACAACTCCCTGATACTGGCCCTGATTTGCACATCTTCATTGATAATTTCCGCAACAATATCCCTGGCACCGGATAAGGCATCTGCAACAGATTCAACTTCATTTTGGGATGACAGATATTTTTTTGCTTCAATCAAAGGATCCTGATTCGATTGATTCAAAATAAATACAGCAAGAGATTCCAGACCTTTTTCTTTTGCCATTTGCGCCCGGGTTGTTTTCCTGGGTCGATATTTTTCATAATAATCCTCAAGATCAATCATTGAATTGGCATTTTGAATGTCTGTCAATAAGGTTTGTGTTAGAAGTTCACGTTCCTTTAAAGACTTAAGTATTGCCTCTTTCCTATCATTCAGCGCATTCAATTGTTCTATTCTGTCTCGAATGGCCGCAATAACGACTTCATCAAGAGATCCCGTCTTTTCTTTTCGATACCGGGCTATAAAAGGAATGGTGGCACCCTGTTCCAGCAATTGCGCAACTGCTGAAACCCGAGCTGTTTCTAAATTCATTTCCAAGCTTATACTATCAATTATTTTCATAAGTACACTCTATAATCCAACCCTTTATTTTTAAAGTTTCCCGCCTGTTCAAATATCTCTTTTGAACTTGTAAGTAATCCTTACAAGTTGTCTTTTCGTCCAACTTCCTTATTGTGATTTGCATGAAAGTGTTTCCTTTTTTCAATTAATCAGTTTAAGATTAATGGATTGTTGAATCATCTTAAAATGATTATCAAGCGTGTAGAGTTCGCACTGATTTTGAATAGCGTTTTGTGCAATTATCAGGTCGGGGATTCCAACGCCATTTATACCTTTTTTCAAGCATTTGTGTTGATAATCAATGAGTTGACCCCAATTGATATTCAACTCAAGTTTATCTATGGCGTTTAAAAGATTGATTATTTTTCGTTGTTGTTTAATTTTTAAAAAAGGTATTAACTCCGTAAGGATTAAATCATTAATAACCAATATGTTTTCATCGATAAAATATTCCAATTTATCTGAGTTTTTATCTCCCCTGAAATAGTCAATCCAGATAGAGCTATCCACTAAGACCGGCATTCTCTGTCCCGCAATTGGTTCATATCGATATCGAGATCAACCTTGCCCTTAAATTTTTTCAAACCAGCGATTCGATTTTTTCGAATTAATTCTTCTAAAGCGATAATAATCACTTTAGTTTTTGTTTTGATATGTGTTGCTTTCATCGCCTCAATCAATAAATTTTCCGGCAAATCTAATGTAGTTCTCATAATGGTACCTCCGTATGCATAAATTTAGTATTTTGTGCATATGATGTCAAGTCAATAATAATGAGACCATTTATTTAGCCAAAATGCCAATCTTGGCATTTTGGCTAAATAGAACGAATTTTTATTTGTCTGAGCTTTTAGACGAAAAAATAATATATTCGGCTTTAATGACGTTTGCGATCCTGAAGGCGAGAACAATGGATTTCTGTTATTCGGTACAGGGAACATTGTGGTTTGGAAAAGTTCTGAGAATGATTTATAGAAATTAATGACGTCGAATCTCCTGGAATCTCTATCTCCAATTATGTAGCGAGTTTTTTTTGTTGCGAGTTTACCCCGCCTGATCCCGCAGATCCCGCCCCATTTTAAAAAAAATACAAGGTACAATATATTGTCGTTGATCAGTGGTTGATTGTTTTTGAATAAAAAAGAGGACTAACAGAGGAAAGTGTTGGGTGCTCATTCTGCTAAAAATCTGAACCTGTTTTGCAAGTAGTCCTCTCTAAAAATAATATTTTAAGCCTGGCAAAATCAAACTTTTAAATCCGAAATTTGAAAATAAATTTTATGGTTGAAAGAAAAATTTAAATACCAGATCTTGTGGGGCATATTTTTTGAGAAAAGCGAACCATGCACGTTATAATCGGCACTGCCATCCAATTCAGAACCAATGAGTCTTTCTTTTGAAAGTTGTCGCCGTATTAGAAATATTGCTCGTCTCTAATTATACCATTAAGGTGCGCCTTGGAATTACTTATTTGTCTCATAGATATCATTCGAATACATTAGCTCCTTGAGCATCCACATTGATGCAAGTTATCTTTGACTCTTGAAATGTCAAAAAAGTAGGGCTTGAAGTTTTGAGACTCACCTAATGGTAGGCCCTGAATCCTCAGCATTTCTTTCTCCAGTCATTTCCGTTTTAAAAGATATTAGCAGTCACTGATGATACCATCACCACTCGTTTGCTTATTAAGCAAACAGTTGCATCACCTATCCTTTTTCAGTTAATTTATACCGAATCGATTCCAAAAAAAATAAGGCCCAACTTTTTTAACCCCAGTATCCATGTCTTGTGATTTTATAAATAAAAAAGAATTTACAGAAATTTTTTTACACTCCTCCACAGCCCCAATGGTTGTTCTTTTGCAAATGCCTCTTCAAGTATTACCAACTTACGCCATTTCTCAGTTTAGAAACCGGCCAATTTTGGAATAATCATCGTTATGGCAGGTATGTAAGTGATGCATAATAGAATGATAAATTCCATGATGATAAACGGGGTGACTTCTCTGATCAATTCTTCAAGTTTCACATTACCAATGGCAGCACCGATAAACAGGCCAGAACCAACCGGCGGTGTGTTAAGGCCGACTAGAAGATTCACGCAGAAGATCAGCCCGAAGTGGAGAGGTGAAATACCATAGGAAGCAGCCACCGGTGCGAAAATAGGTGCAAAGATGAAAATGGCAGGGAAGAGATCAAGCACACAACCGATCAGCAAGAGCATGATATTGAGAAGAAACAAAAACACGATCGGATTATTGGTCATACTATGCAGGGTCTCAGCCATTAGTGTGGGAACATTTTCCGTGGCCAAAACATAGCTAAATAGATTGCTTGTGGCTAGCAATAGAAACATGATGGAACTGACTTTGGCACTATTAAAAAATATTTTTCCAAAGTCGGTGAATTTCAAGGTTCGAAAAAATACCAAAGACACGACAATCGCATATGCCGAAGCTGCGGCAGCTGATTCGGTTGCGGTATAAGCACCGCTAATTACGCCGATTACGATTAAAAGGGGCATGACCAGAACAACAGCGCTTTGCCGAACAATTTTTAAGATTTCTCCCCAGGAATATGCCTCGGTCCGTTTTTCGTAATTGCGTTTGGTGCTGATGATATAGTTGATCACCATCAACCCGATGCCGGTGAGAATGCCGGGTACGATGCCGGCTAAGAATAATCCCCCAATGGAGACATTGCCCACGGCAAGGGCATATATTACGAATGTCAGGCTGGGAGGAATTATGGGGCCTATCACAGACGAAGCGATGGTGATCGCCGTACTGTATGCCCGGCTGTAGCCTTTCCCGGACATGGCAGGAATAAGGATGGAACCTATGGCCGTAGTATCAGCCGTGGCCGAACCGGTGATACCGGCAAAAAAGATACTAGCCAGAATGTTGGTGTGACCGAGCCCGCCTCTGATTTTACCCACCAGGACATCGGACAGATCCGTTAAAGACCGTGTCATCCCACCATAAAGCATGATTTCTCCGGCCAGTACAAACATGGGAATGGCGCAGAGCACAAAAGAATCGACACCGGAAAACATATAATGAGAGATCAGGATCAGGGGGACATCCTGAGTCATGAGGGCAAACATGGAAGAAATGCCAATGGCAAAGGCTATGGGCATTCCCAAAATAATAAACAGGATAAACGAAACCATTAAGACTGTCAGTGTCATTTGGCCCTCCATGTCTCGAAATCTTCGATGATAAGGCGGATGGATACGAGTATAAACAGCACGCCGCTGGTGGGGATGATAAAATAGGGTATGGCCCGAGACATGCGCAATGCACCTGTTTTAAGGGACATAAGACCTATTGCCTCCTGCCAGCCGCCAACAACCATGACGCCCAGGAATCCAATAATAAACAGGTGTAGCAGAATGGCCAAACCGGTTGACAGTCCGGCAGGAAGCCGATCAACAAAGAAATTAAGCCCGACATGCTCCCGATATCGCAGGGCGTACACTGCAGCTAAAAACAGTGCCCACACCATCAGAAACCGTGCAGCCTCTTCCGGCCAGGAAAGCGCATTGTTTAGGATGAATCGGCAAAAGATCTGCAGGCAAATGATACCCATTATTCCAGCCGTTGCACTAATGATAACCCCGCGGATCAAACGATCGAACACTGCGATTATTTTGTTCATAACAGGCCTCTGTTCCAGGGCCATGAAGCCTTTAATTTCCAGTTTTTCATTTTAAAGCCAACCTTCAGTTGTAGCGGTACCCGGTGCAAACGAGCACCGCACCTGAATTCGTTTATGTCTGATTCGTTAAAGTTTTTCCCGGTGTCGATAAACTTACATGCCGGCTTCGATTTCCGAGATAGTTTTAAATGCTTTGGCAGCCATTGCTTCTCCAACCTTTTCCTTTATCCATGGTATTACAGCGTCGTGGGAGGCTTTCTTCAATCGGGCTCTTTCATCCGCACTCAAAGAAATAACATTCACACCGTTTTTCTTCAGGATATCGATGGATACTACCCGATTGCGGTAGGTTGCGATGCCGAATTCCGCAGCCGCAGCCATCTGGGAGCCGTCCTTGACAATCTTCTGCAGATCCAGGGGGAGTGATTGATAAAACCGCTCATTAACCAGGTAAAGATTGGCGCAGCCCATGCTCATGTCCAGTGTCACGTTTTTGGCCACTTCATAATATTTCTGATCCACCATAATTGTCAATGTATGGCCAAGTCCATGGATAACGCCGGTCTTGATGGCGGTGTAAATTTCAGCCCAGGAAACCGGTGTGGCTGATGCTCCTAAAGCTTCCCAGGTTTTGATGGTTAGCTGACTGTTTGGAAGTGTTCTTAATTTCAGACCTTTGAGATCTTCAATCCGATTGACGGCACGTTTTTTATTAATGAAATTATAAAAACCATAAGGGGCGGCACCCAGGACCCTGACACCCATGTCTTTGGCCATCATATCACTGAGTTCTTCAAATGTTTCGCTTTCAAAAAACTTTTTCATGACAAGTTCGTTGGAAAATAAATACGGCGTAAACCAGATCATCATGGGATCGTATGCGCCGGTGATGGATTCGTCTCCCTGGGCCATTTTATGGATGCCTAATTTAAGACCTTCGAAGAGTTTTTCCGAATCCCCGAGTTGGCCGGATGGATAAATATCCACATCGATTTGACCATTGCTGGCAGATTCAACATATTGTTCAAAGGTCTTCCATCCGAGCGTGTTGGGACCATTCGGTGATTCAAGACAACCAATTTTCAATTTATAGTTTTTTGCATCGGCTGATACCGGTACGATGAAGATTGCACACAGCACCAAAAGGATCGAAATGGTGAGATAAGTGTTATTCTGGATTTTTTTAAATGTAAGCATTTTGCCTCCTGTTAAAATTATGGGTTTTGAAAAAAGGATTCAGCAATAGCATTTTTTTTGCCTAAGCTAAATCTATCGCTAAAAATTTTTTATTTTAAACAATACATAAAGGGCTATGAAAATTAGCCCTCAGTCTTGATCACAGTATTTTTCCAGACGGATGGTTGCGGCATAGCGGTGCGCATCCATCCCCTCGTATTTGCCCTGGATTTCAGCGTACCGGGCTAATTTCAGGCTAGCGGCCCGATCTGTTTCCATATGGGATTGCACCTTCATGTACATACCAACCCAGAGTCCGCCAGTGTATCGGGCCGCCCCGGAGGTGG
>NZ_JAUWQB010000150.1 GCF_030611305.1 Desulfobacula sp.
TGTCAGGGCCGACTTAAAAATGTAATTATCCCACCGGCATGAAAATGTAAATATTCTTCTGTTCTTTTTCTTCAAAAAAACAAATAATTTTAAACCATTTTCTTCATTCTTCTTCCTGTTTTTTCTTCAAAAATTCCTTCTCAAAACAAGCCTGTTCATAAATAGTATGTGCCATCTGGAGGTACATTTTGAATGGGACTAATCAAAAGGATAAAATGTAGAAATTGTAAACGGTTATTCGTACCTGACCATCGAAATCGAAACAGGCAAAAATATTGCCGGCGGCTTGCATGTCGCAAAGCAAGTAAGGTTGCCAGTCAGAGAAAATGGCTTAATAAACCGGAGAACAAAGATCACTTCTGCGGGCCTGTAAATGTTCAACGGGTTCAGGAGTGGAGAAGGAACAATCCGGGGTATTGGAAACGAAAACGTTCAAATAAGGCAAATGCGTTACAAGATTCCTTAAAAGCACAACCTATTGAAAACACACATGATAACAGGCAAATTGCAACGAATGCGTTACAAGATTTCTTAAATAAACAACCTCCTGTTATTATAGGATTAATTTCCAATTTTATCGGCTCTGCGTTACAAGATGACATTGCGGCAACCCTTTTTCGTATGCAACAATCCGGGCAGGATATTTTATACTGTCAACTCAAAGAAAAAGGAGGAAAACATGATTGTAAAATCCCCGATTTTACCCGAAAGGGTGCGTAAGATCCCAAGAAGCTTCAGTTGGATTGATCACCGGCTGATCAGCGACAAACATATTGATCGGTGCAATCACCCGGCGGCAGCCTTGTATTTATTCCTGGCTTGTGCGGCAGATGAGAAGGGACTCAGCTATTACGGTGATAAATCCCTCATGAACAAACTCTCCATGGATCAGCAAGCCCTGCAAAACGCACGATCGGACTTGATAGAAATTGGTCTTTTGGCATGGCAAAAGCCCTTCTATCAGGTGCTCGATCTTGGGCCCGTCCAAAAAATGCGGCATGCCGAATCAGCAATGAGTTTGGGAAATATTTTAAGAAAAGCCATGGAGGTTACGTCATGATTGACTATGAGACTTATGTTCGGATCAGAAATTATTTTGAAAATGACAACCTAAAGTATAATCAGATAGCAGATGCATTGAGCCTGGATCAACGCACTGTGGAACGATGGGCCAACAAAAAAAGATATCAACCACGAAAATCAACACCTCGCAAAAGCAAGCTCGATCTTTTTAAAAATGACATCCTGCGGATGCTTGAAAAACATCCATATACTGCAGCGCAAATTTTTCAACGAATAAAGGAAAACGGTTTTGATGGCGGTAAAACAATAGTCGAAGATTATGTACGAAAAGTCAGGCCTCCCAAAACAAAAGCATATTTAAAACTGTCCTTTGCCCCCGGCGAATGCGCGCAGGTGGATTGGGGATCATATGGGACGGTTCGTGTCGGTTCAACGACACGCAGATTGAGTTTTTTTGTGATGGTTTTATGTCACAGCCGCATGATGTATGTTGAGTTTACCGTATCTCAAACAATGGAGCATTTTTTAGGATGTCACCAAAACGCGTTACAATTTTTCGGTGCGGTTCCGAAAAAAATCATGGTGGATAATCTGAAGTCTGCCGTATTAAAGCGCATCGTAGGGCATGCTCCGGTATTCAATCCCAGGTACCTTGATTTTGCACAACACTATGGATTTTCGATCATTGCCTGCAATGTGGGTAAAGGCAATGAAAAAGGCCGGGTGGAAAGCGGTGTCGGGTATGTCAAAAAGAATCTTCTAAACGGTCTGGATATCCCGGATTTTAAAGTCATGAAACCTGTAGCGCGATACTGGCTTGACACCGTGGCCAATGTAAGGACTCATGGTGAAACAGGTAAAAAACCGGTTGATATGTTCCGTGAAGAAAAAAGCGTCCTGCAGCCATTGCCGATTGAACCCTATGATATTGCTGTGATCAAACAAATGCGGGCATCCAGGCAGTTCAGGGTTACCGTTGATACCAACCACTACAGTGTTCCTGCCCAGCTTTCAGGTGTACGCATGACTATGAAAATGTATCCTGATCGGCTTTGTTTTTATCACGATAATAAACTGGTTGCCCGGCATGTTAGAAGTTATGATCGTAGAAAAGACTTTGAAGATCCTGATCACCCCAAAGTGCTTTTGGCCCAGCGAAAAAAAGCACGGGATCAGAAAATATATATGCGGTTTCTGGCTTTATCCGACAAAGCCCAGGAATATTACCGGCAGCTTACGCAGCGGCGTATGAATCCGTTTCATCATATCCGCCAAATCGTTGCTTTAAGTGAAATTTATTCAAAAGAACAGGTTGCAATGGCGATTGAAGATGCTTTTTCATTTGCGGCATTTTCCTGTGAATATATTGCCAATCTGCTGGAACAGCGCTCTCGCCCTCATAAAGAGCCGGGTGCTCTTCACCTGACCCGCAGCAGTGATTTACTCGATTTAACAATCGATAACCCGGATCTTTCAATTTACGATAAAACCATAGGAGATTGATATGAGCAAAAATGATTTAACAAAAGAACTGTTCTACCTGAAACTTCCCTATATACGTGAGAACCATGAAACAGTAAGCCAACTGGCAGCCCGCAAACAATGGACGCATATCCATTATTTATCCGAGTTGGTAAAACAGGAATCAAATTTACGCAGGGACAGAACCATCCAGCGCCGTATCCGGATGGCCAGGTTCCCGGTTATTAAAACCCTGGATCAATTTAACTGGTCCTGGCCCAGGAAAATCAATCGAGCTCAAGTTCAAAATCTGTTTCACCTGAAGTTCATTGAAGATAAAAGCAACGTTATTTTTATAGGGGGTGTTGGAGTAGGGAAAACCCATCTGGCATCCGCATTGGGATATCAGGCATGCCTGAAAGGGAATACCGTGTTATTTGTATCCGCCATAGATATCATCAACAATCTGGTCGCAGCGCAACACGCCGGACGTTTGAAACAGGAATTGAAAAAATATCTCAAGCCTGTATTAATCATCATTGATGAATTGGGGTATCTGCCCATTGATAAAAATGGAGCTGACCTGCTCTTCCAAATAATCAGTGCGCGGTATGAACGTGGGTCTATTATTATCACAACCAACCGTGTGTTCAAGGACTGGCCGAAAATCTTCAACAATGACAGTACGCTCACATCCGCTCTGCTTGACCGCTTGCTTCACCATACTGAAGCAGTCGTCATAGAAGGTAAAAGCTATCGGATGAAGGAAGTAAAAGAAGAATAATAAAAGAGATCAGTTAGTCAAAAAAATGCCTAACTGATCTTTTTTTTCCAAACATTTTTAAACCGGAGATTCTATGACATTTTCACGCCGAGGCTAACACCTGGAAACTCCCGAATAGAGATGCCTATCGGAAAGGGGTGGGCGTATATCTCCAGTAATATCAAAAAGCATAAAGATGAAAGTGACCATGGGAAATATTGTTTTGATTTGGGACATGGAGCTTATCAGAATCATCATTGGAAAACATGCAAATCAGTTTCGGAAAAAGCCAATTTAAGTGTCATTTTAACTTCATGGACAAAATCGAAAACAATGAGTTCTTGGGTTTACACAAAAGGCGAAAAAGAGGAAAAAAAGGCTGTTATTTCAAAAAATGATACAACAGATAATCATGATAGAATAGACTTTTTTAAGAAACCCTTCTTAAATAAGATATTTTCTTAATGTAGTCGCTCCGTCATTGAGCTCGATTTTCTAATATGGTCAGTATTGGGTCCGAGGCACTGTAAAGATCTTCATAATAAAAAATTCTGTGCCATCGTCAGGAGTGACCTGGGAAGTTCCTTGATATGTTGATTACTTACTTTTCAATAGTTTTAATTTGTTTTCCTTTGTAATTTTTTCACCGCGGGTTGCGAATTGGGTTACTGTAGGCTGAGATATTTCTAATCGTTTTGACAATTGTACCATACTCATACCGAGTTCCTTTAATGTCCAGAAACATACTACTAAGCTTCTCGCCTGTACCTTATGGGTCTGTCTGCCTGAAGACAATACTTCTCTCCTGTTAATTATTCGATATGTCAATATATCAAGGAATGTCCCGGAACTCTGCCGTAAACCTTACCCTTTGTTCCTCAGAACGTAGAATTTTAGGTCTATGATATTTTAATAACTGAAGTTTCACCGAAATTATGGCTAACCGAGATTAACCGGGACCACCCCATTTCCCTCTCTCCCTTGATAGAGTTCACCTCTCAATTAAGACTAAAGTTTTTATTGTTTATGCCGATACAGGATATAAATATTACCATTACTTGAAAAATACAATTTGAAGGAGTGAAGTTTGTCCTATATTTTTTTAAATAAAAATTTCAAGCGAAATACTTCCGTAGTTGAACTTAATATACGGATACGTGAATAAAATTTCCAGATATATAGTGCTATATCATGGAAAATTT
>NZ_JAUWQB010000020.1 GCF_030611305.1 Desulfobacula sp.
CGACAAGCCTTACGCCATGCTCAACAGGAAAAATCCAGGCACCCCGACCGATCATTTCCTTTAAAATATCATTCTGGGGGGTGGTGGAAATCTGCTCTTTGGAATACCCGAATTTTTCTGCCACTGCCTGATACATGGCCATCATGATGGTGGCTACGGCATTGATGGTCAACCCGGACCCGATCCGGTCCAGGGGAATGCCGGCAAAAGCGGTTTCAAAATCCTTTAGTGAGTCAATAGCCATGCCCACACGCCCGACCTCACCTTCAGCCAGGGGATGGTCTGAGTCATAACCCATCTGGGTGGGCAGATCAAAGGCCACGTTCAGTCCGTTCTGACCGTTTGCGATCATAAGCTTGAACCGCTCGTTGGTCTCTTCCGGGGTGCCGAATCCAGTGTACTGTCTCGTAGTCCAGGCACGGCTTCGATAGCTTTGCGGATGAAGACTGCGGGTAAAGGGGTATTCACCTGGAATTCCGAGATCTTTTTCATATTCAAATCCCGCCTTTTCAAGATCCTGTGGACCATAGACCGGTTTTACTTTTATGCCGGACTGGTAGGTCACCTCTTTTATAGCACCTTTTTCATCTTTGGTATATTTTGCAACACCCATTGTTTTACCTCTCCATGTTTGGGAAATGACCCATGTTTAGACTTCGTAATTTATTACTGAAAAATGATGCTAAACCTTTAAACTGGTTGCTCGTTGCTTGTTACTCGTTTATTTCCAGCAACCAGAAACCAGTAACCAGTAACAAGCAACGAGTAACCAGTAACAAGCAACTTGATGTATTATTAACGCATTGCTTTTGTCCAAAAAAATAGCATACTTTTTAACAAAATATCGAGGTCTGATGTTATTCAAACAACTTGTTTATACCGGTAATAATGTCCTCAAAAGAAGTTCCACCGGGAAACACTTCGGCCACTCCCATTTCTTTGAGTTTGGGAATATCCCGGTGAGGAATGACCCCGCCTACGGTCAGGTTAACATCATCGAGCCCCTGTTCTTTCATCATGTTAATGAGCTTTTCAGATATGGGCAGATGTGCCCCGGACATGATGCTTAAACCGATTACGTCCACGGTTTCCTGTATGGCAGTCTGCGTGATCTGTTCAAGGGTCTGGTGGAGTCCTGAATAGATCACTTCCATACCCGCATCCCTTAAGGCAAGGGCAACAATCTTTGCTCCCTTGTCATGACCGTCAAGGCCGGGTTTTGCTATCAGTACCCGAATTTTCTTTTTGTTTTTCATAAGTCATCTTCCTTTAATTATTGCTCTTTAAAACGCAGATATTATTAACCACAAGTTCAGCAGCACTCAGGGGATCCATTTCACGGGACTGAATTTTATTCAAAACCTCCATGTATTCTCCTGATGTTTCCGCAAATAAAAGTACCTTTTTTAATATAAGATCCTTTAAGAGAGATGTAAAATATGATTTTTCAATTTTTTTTCTTTTTTGGTCAAGAAGACTGTTCTTTTTCATGAAATCAAAATGAGATAAAAAGGTGTCGGCAAGTTCCTTAACCCCGGTTCCATCCCGAGCGATGGTTTTCAGCACTCTGGCTGTCCAGTTTGTTTTAGCCAAGTTTGTTTTAAATGGCTTGCGCATGCTGATCATCCTTGTAAGATGGTGTACTAACTCATCCGCATCAGGTTTGTCACTTTTGTTAACAATAAAAACATCCCCTGTTTCAAGAATGCCGGCCTTTACCGTCTGGATGCCGTCTCCTGTTCCCGGGATATTGATAATCCCGGTTGAATGGGCAATAGTGGCGACCTCAAATTCTCCCTGGCCGGCCCCCACGGTTTCAATAATGATAATTTCATATCCCATGGCATCCAGGACAATGGCAGCATCTTTTGTTGCTCGTGAAAGGCCACCTTTCTGGCCCCTCGATGCCATGGATCGGATAAACACTTTTTCATCTGTTGCATGGCGCTGCATGCGCAGCCGGTCTCCTAAAATGGCGCCGCCTGAAATAGGGCTTGTAGGGTCAACAGCAATGACGGCGATTTTAATGTCAAGTTTGCGAAATTCCAGGATCAGTGCATCAATCAGGGTGGATTTGCCCACGCCGGGAGGCCCGGTGATACCGATGATAAAGGCATTGCCGGAATGGGGATAGAGTAGCTTTAGCATCTCAAATGCCGATGGATCGCTGTCTTCAATGAGACGGATCATCCTTGCTCCTGCAATTTTGCTTCCTTCCAGTATGTCCTTGATTTCAGGCACGCTTTCTTTTTTCTTCCTCTTGTTTTAATTCGCTTAAAACCGCGTTTTTCCCTTTGATAATGTGTTGGCGTACAAGTTGTTCAACCTTTTTGCCATCACGATTTTTAATGGCGTCAAGCATTTTGAAATGGTCTTCACTGCTCCTATGGGCATACTCATCCTGCTTTAGGATAATCTGCCTGAACCTTGAGATCTGGGCTCGAAGCTGGTTGATCATTTTGATCAGTTTCGGGCTTTTGCTCAGGCTGTAGAGAAGATCATGGAATTGGGTATTAATTTTATGAAGTTTGTCACTGTCTTTTGTCTCGAGACACTTCTTAAATTCATTCATCTTTTTTTCTAAGGGAGCAAGATCCTTGTCCTGGTAATTTTCAGCAGCTAGCCGCGCTGCATATGCTTCAAGAACACTCCTGATACCAAAGGTCTGCTCAATATCAGCATTAGTCAGGGTGACCACCTGGAATCCGCCTGACGGGATTTTTTCAATCCAGTCTTCTCTTTCAAGCTTGTGCAAGGCCTCGCGCAACGGTGTCCTGCTGATACCCAGCATGTCGGCAATTTTGCTTTCCACAAGCCTTGAACCCGGCTCAATGGTCTGGTCAATAATGGCGTTTTTCAAATATTCAAATACATCATGGCCTAAGGAATTTCTTTCCTTAAAGCTGTTATCCAACTTCATTAAATAATACCTTTTTCCTTAAACTCTGAAAGAGTGGCCTCGTCATACCCTAAGAGATTACCGTATATTTCCTGATTCTGTTCTCCAAATCTGGGAGGAAAGGAAAGTTTTTGGTCACATTCTTCCAGAAAGGGTGTCATATTGGGCGGCGGAGCAAGGGTTACTTTTGTGCCGGTCTTTGGGTCTTTACATGTAAGGATCCGTCTTGCGACCAATGGATCTTCCACCACTTCATTCACGTTCTTGATCTTTGAGATGGGCACGGTAATAGAGTTAAACAACTCAATGAGTTCTTCAGAAGTGTGCTTTTCCGTGATGGCATTAATGGCCTTGTTCAGATTTACTACATCTGTAATCCTGCCTTTGTTCTTTTTATACTCTTCTTTTGCAAGAGACTTGAACATATCCTGCGATACTACGGATTCCCACTGACGATCATTACCCACGGCAAGGTAGACAAACCCGTTGCTGGTTTTATAAACCGATACCGGGCTGAAAAATTCATGGGTGTTTCCGCGTCTGGAAATATTCGCACCAAAGCTCTTTGAAAGGGCAATGGGAACGGTCAGCCAGGATACGGTGGATTCAAACATGGACAGGTCAATCCGTGTGCCTTCTCCTGTGACCGCCCGTTTAAAGAGCGCTTTCATCAAAAGGCCGTATCCATGTTCGCTGGTTCCCATGTCCGGCAGGGGAATGCCCAGAACCTGGGGTTCTCCGTCAGCTTCACCGGTAAGTTCCATTAAGCCCGATCTTGCCTGCAAAATCGGATCATAGGCACCTTCATTGGAATCCGGGCCAAACCCGGTAAGACCCAGCCAGATAATATCCGGTTTGACCTCTTTTATTATTTCATATGCCATGCCTAGCTTTTCATAATTTTTTGGTAACTGATTTGTTATAAAAATATCAACATCAAGCTCTTTAATCAGTTTTTTAAATATCTCCTGCCCTTGGGGATCAGCCATGTTCAATGACAAAGCTTTTTTCCCTGAGTTAATGCACAGAAAATAGGAGTTCATCCTTTTTTCATCAAGAACGTTTTCTCCGATGAACCGGTTGGGATCTCCATATACCGGGTGTTCCAGTCTTATGACATTCATTCCGTCCTGGGCCAGTCTGTATGTGAGATATGGGGCAACGGTTGCCTGTTCAAGTGATAGTACCGTGAGATTCTTAAAAAGTTCCATAAAGGTCTCCTGAAATTATTTTCCTGCCGACGTCATGGCAGGTATCAAAAATTTTTAAATTTTTTTCCTTAAACGGCCCGGGGCTGATATTATCCACCGTAGCCCTTAAATCATCTGCGCTCAAAGGTCCCACTCCAAAGGCGGAGTAAAAAGCAATCATGGCAAGATTCGTGGATCTGGGAGATCCGAGTTCCATGGCGGTTTTACCCGCTTCCATGGCATAAGGCTCAATTTGCATTTTATCAAGATAGCCTGCCACCCGTTCATCCGGGAAGGCATCGGACGATGCATTGGCAAAAAGCTTCCCGCCTTTCTTCAGATAGGGCAGGTGCCGATAGGCTTCTGACTCATCCATTGATATTAGAAAGTCTGCCGCACCTGCCCGGATCAGGCTGGATGCTGCATCCCCGATCCTCAGATGGGACACAACAGAACCTCCCCGCTGGGCCATGCCGTGGGTTTCTGCGCCCAATATATTATATCCTTTATTTAAAGCAGTTGTGGCAAAGATCCTGGTCATGAATAAAATTCCCTGGCCGCCCAGACCGCTTAATACATAATTCATAGTTCTCATATTGATGTTCTCCATATCTGGTTATACTGTTTCAATCGCATTCTTTGGGCAGATGGTCAGACAGACACCGCACTGGACACAGAGGACCGGATTTATTTCAGTCTTTTCGGTTTCTTCGTTCCTGACCATGGCAGGACATTCAAACCTGAGATGGCAGAAACCGCAGTCATCACATTCATCGGAAATTTCAATCTCGAATTTTTCAGGAATGGCCTCGTCCTTGAAGGCGATAACACAGGGATGGCGGGCAATAACTACTGCAATACCGCCGTCAGGATCATTAACATGCTCGGCAGCTTCCTTAACCACCTTGATCATATGTCGAGTGTCATAGGGATCAACCACCTTTAAGTATTCAACGCCACAGCCTTTTACAATGGTTTCAAGGGAGATGGCATTTCCTTTTCTGCCGTCCACCCGGTCTCCCTGGGTAATGGCCGGCTGCATACCGGTCATGGCCGTAATATGGTTGTCCAAGATGACCAGGATAAACCTTGCATCATTGTAAACCGCATTGATCAGGCCTGTGGTGCCGGAATGAAAAAATGTGGAATCCCCCATGGTGGCCACAATGGGCTTTTTTACATCGTCCTGGATATAAGCGTTCCAGAATCCCGATGCCATGGTAATACCGGCCCCCATGTCAAGGACTGTATCCACAACACCTAAATTGATTCCAAGGGTGTAGCACCCGATATCAGACGGGAAAATTGCCTTGGGCAGTGCTTTTCTGATGGAATAAAAAGAAGCCCTGTGGGGACAGCCCGGGCAAAGGGTGGGTTTTCTTATGGGAAGTTCAAGGCTTCCCACAAGCCCGAAGGCCTCCATGCCGCAGTCGCTGCCTGACAATGGGTCCAGGGCGCAGTCTAAAAGAGCCTTGTTCAACATCATTTCAATTTTTTCAGGCAAAAGCTCACCTTCCATGGGAACATGGCCGGATAAGCGTCCCAGAGTTTTATGTTTATCCCTTAACATATATTCAATAACCGTGTCGGTCTCTTCAATCACCAGAACCTTGTCGCAGGCATCCATGAATTCGTCGCTGAGTTTTTCCGGGAAAGGATAGGGCGCCCCGAGTTTTAAAACCGGGATATCATCTCTTTCATATTCTTCAAACAGATCCCGGATAACACTGGACGGCACACCGCCGGTGACAACGCCGAAAGGATAATGTTTTCCTTTCGCAAGATTGTGGATATTGTAGGGTGTCAGGGTGCTGAATTTTTCCGCGATCTGTACATGTTTTTCATTCAATGCCTTGTGCTGCATAAATCTGAACTTCGGGGTGGATGCCCATCGTGAGGGTTCCCGTTTGAACTCGGCTTTGGTCATATTGCTTTCAAGCCTGTCATATTTGATGTTCTGCCGGGCATGACAGATCCTGATGGCAGGTCTTACTAATACGGGTACCTGGAATTCTTCGGACAGATCAAAAGCAGTTTTTATCATTTCTCTTGCTTCTTCAGGACTTGCCGGGTCAAAAACCGGCACTTTACCCAGCCGTGCCATCATCCTTGAGTCCTGTTCGGTCTGGGATGAATGGGGTCCCGGATCATCACACGAGATAATAACAAATCCGCCAATATTGCCGATATAGGCCGCTGACATGAACGAGTCCGCAGCCACATTCAGGCCCACCATTTTCATGCAGCAGGCAGCCCGTTTGCCGGATATGGCAGCAGCAAAGGCATTGTCAAACGCCACTTTCTCATTTACAGACCATTCAATACCGGTGTTCAGGTTGGCTGCCTTTGAAAACCTTACCATCTCGGGAAGGATTTCAGAACTTGGCGTGCCCGGATATGATGTCATGATCTGACAGCCGGCTTCTAAAAGTCCAAGAGCCATTGCGCCGTTTCCTAATAAAAACTCTTCTTTCATTACAAGATCCTCAATAAAATCTTAAGTCAAAAGGGTTAAAACATTGCAAATTCTGCAAGGTTTCATGAACATCTCCATTTTTTAAACAGATCAGGGTTTACTGCAATAATAACTAGTATACTGTATACGGTATACAATCAATCTGTGTCAAGTGCTATTTTCTCTGAAAATCACCCGAAAATTTACAGTAATTTCATCGCATTTCTTTAAAATACAACTTTTGCGGGTATGGCATTGCCACATCAAATTTTAAATCACCTGAAATTGGATGGAAGGATCTGACACAACGAATAATTGTTTTTAATGGCTTTGTTTGTTCCAAACCGAGCAGTTATAGACATAGTCAACTATTTGAAACCTTTAAGATACCAGTACAAATCAAAACATTTTTTCATTCGAAAATTTAGAAATACTAATGCAAGTAGTTGTAACTTTGAGTTGCCCTAAAAAGCGACTTCTGAAAAATTAAATCATGGGGCCGAAAATTCATTTTATAACCCCACAATCATAGCCAGATTGTTCATTTTTTAACTTCAAAAATTTTTCATAAGTAGTTTAACTCTATCTCTATTTTTTCGGGGTAGGATCAACATCTTCTTTCGGTATTTTGGAATCCAGGCCAAATGATACTTGCAATCCCATGTCGTATGGTTTAATTTATTATAATTATTCATTGAAAGTCTCCTTTTCTATGATCTTTGAGCGGCTCACATCATTGGAGGCTTATGATTATTCCCGTAATTGTCAAACTTTGGGAGTCTCCCCGGCAAAGCCGGGGGTTTACCCATGATAATTAGGAAAAAATTAGAATAGAAATTGGAAATTAGGGATAAATGAAAAGGAGGTTTTATAATGGCTCATTTGAAAAAATTATTGATAGCACTTTGCCTGCTTGCGTCTGCATCGTTTGCAGACGCATCAGGTGTTATTTCAGAGCAAATTTATTTCCTGGAGGAAGATGGCCGGCACGCATTGATATATACGACTAACCGTTCCGACTACCCCAATTACAACATGTGGTTTCGAAACAGGGAAGGATATAAAACAGAGGATTATATCAAAAATTTTCTTTACATCTATCCTAATGAATACGCATGGGATACGGTTTCAAAAAACGGCTACACCATTCTGAAAATGCCCGGAAGAAATTTCGCCGGCATGGAGCGGGTTGAACTTGAAGCCGGCCTGCATGTCACTGAAGATGGTGTGTATAATTTTAGTAATTACCGAGATAAAGTTAAGACACCTGACGGCCATTACGGAATCTGGAACAGCCCCGACAACTTTGAAAAGATCTCTTATTCATGGGTGTTTCCTGCAAATTTGGAACCAATTGAATACCGATCCAATCGCAAAGGCAAATGGGTGCACCGGCACAACACTATCACATATTATGGATCAAACGTGAATGATCTCGAGTTTGAGATAGTATACCGCCCGTCCACTCATGAAACCTATGATGTGCTTAAAGAGAAACTCGCAACTGAAACCGAGATCGAGGTTGAACAGGAGCCAACTGGCGTCAAGATTACGGTGGCCGCAACTGTACTCTATCCGTCCGGGATCGCAATATTGTCTGACAGAGGGAAATCCGTGCTTTCCAAGGTAGCAGAGACACTCAAGAATCGCAAGAATGTGAATATCATAGTTGAAGGACATACAGACAATGTACCGATCAGCCTTAAGCTTGTCTCGATATTTGCAACAAACTGGGAACTGGCTTCTGCTCGTTCCATTAATATTGTACATTTCCTCGTAGAAAAAGGGATAGAAGAGTCTCGTTTTGAGTCGCGGGCATTCTCCTTTCAGCGACCCATTGCATCTAACGACACAGTGGAGGGCAAGGCAAAAAACCGCCGGATCGAACTCTTGATTAAGGGGAATGGCGGAGAATAGAGGCGTGTAGATTGGCTTGCAAGATTTGTAACACATATTTCCTGCAGATATGAGCATACTGTGCGGTATTACGGCTTTTTTTAAAACAAGTCCAGAGGGTTGAGAAAGAAGGCAAATGCTGATAATGCAATCCCGACTATCATGTCAAATGAGATGTCTTTCAGTGAAGCAAAACAGAATTGGGCTCGGTTAATTCAAAAAATATATGAAGTCGATCCTCTGATTTGCCCAAAATGTCAGGGGACAATGAAAATTATCAGCATTATTGATGATTTTGATATCATAGAACAAATTTTAAAACACCTGGATCTTTTGAGATATTCGCAACCATGATCCGCCTGAGATAGAACCAGTTTATATTCCTGAATTAACATATGTTGAAGATTCAGATTATGATAATAGCATGAGTATTGGGTCTGAAAAACTGATTTACCAGAGTTAAGTATTATTATCCTAATGGAAATTGCCATTAGAAGTTCAGAGTATCAATGATACCAGATCAAATCTTGATGAGTTTTAGGCGTTTACTTCTGGCTATAATCCGCTCCATAGCGGGACGGATATCGCTTAATTTTTAGTATGTGAAAAGTTGATGAATATTATCAACAGGTGACCATCACTTACAGGATTTTCGTCCTTTATCTGCCATTGAGTTTGTCTGTGCATAACACACAAAAAGGGGCTTCCGGCATAATCAGAAGTCTTTTAAATGGAATTGGCTCTTGGCAATGCCCGCAAAAACCAAAATCCGGATCATCGATCATTTTAAGATTTTTATTAAGCGTCTTCAATGTTTGTTTTGATTTTGCAAGGGAGGCTTCATTAATGCTTTTGCTGCTGATCGCTTCCATACGTGTAATCCGACCAATGGCATTATCCGGCGACACTGGTTTTGATAGTTTTTTAAATATTTCAACACTCTTTTCCAGCTCGCAAATTTTCTCGGATATCACTTTTCTGATCTCTTCTTTTTCTTCTGGATTCATATTCTTTCATATTTTAATATTATTTATCGTCTATACCCGTGTTCGATTATAATAGAAATAAATACAGGTATCAAATCCATCCAGTCTTCAGTCAGCTCAAGTGCTCATTTCAAGCGTCCTATTCAATTCAATCCTCAACATGCTCAATATCCCCATCCCCATAATCCCATGTCATATCTGAACAAAGAACATCAAACCATTTTTTAAACATTTTATAATCTCGTTTCTTTGGCCAAATATCCGGATCAGCCATCCATGATTCAAGCTGTTCTTCAAATATCTGTTTATAGGTTTTTTTGATAAATTTTTCATAATTAAATTCATCATATTCATCAGGGATTAAAATTGTTGTTACAGCCTCTTTATAATATACCTTTACATCATTAAAGCTATCCGCCCAGTCAATGTATGGTTGCTTGGGGATTATTGTGATTCCTGTTCTGTTGATTGTTTTCATTTTTATATCACTTTATTTTTGTAACAGAAAAATATCATTTTCTGGAGAAGCATAAAGAAAACCGACGTTTAAAGATTCAGCCATACCTTTAGCTTTTAAAAGCGCTTGTTCAGTCATTCGCTCATTAATATCAGGTGCCGAATCAATAATCATCATTACAGGATAAAAATTTGAATCCAGAGCGATAACTTCTTCTCGATGAGCTGCTAATTTTTTTATATCATCAATAATTTCTCCTGGTCTAAGACGGCTCGATTCTCTTTCGGATGCTTTTACCTCAATTACCAACAACATATGTTTTAATGTATTCTCCCTATTTCTTCTTCTCCAATCTCCATGAATTGATGAAGAGAATAAAACAATGTCGGGAATTGGTTCAAATCCCCCTTGATAATCTTCTTGTTTTTGTTTGTCTAATTTTTTAAAGAGAGCTGAGACAGGATTATCAATCCACATTTTTACATTCATACCAATTTGATCTTTAGGAACTTGACCATACTCTCTAAGACAATGGTAAATCATTGCTTGATAGTGTAATTCTGACCCAAGAACAGAAAGGCATTCTTCTTTAATGAATGGCCAAGTTTTTGTAAGATTTTTTATAGCTTGATTTTGTGTATCCATTAATCACACTCCATCTAAAACGGTGTAAAAACTTCCTTTCCATCCCTGTCATCAAATAAAATCTGAGAAACTTTTCTACCCCCGGCTGTATCCTGAAAACCTTTGGTATTAGAAATTTTATTTTCTCCAGGATCAAGCCCTATATTAGATTGATACTTTTCAAAACATTCCCTGATTTCAGCTCGTTTCTCTTCAGATAGATACATGAGATCTCTCCCATTTCAGGTTATGGTGAATGTGGAACTGAGATTGTTATTGGTTTATTGCACTTGGGAAGGAAGAATTCAAGGGTTTTCGAATTGTGATTAACAATGTTTTTTTGTAATTCATATTCAATAATAATCATTTCAGTTCATTTGAAATAAAAAAAAAGACAAATCAAGAGAAGCTTTAAAAAGTTATGAGACTTGTGTATAAAGATAAATTTCTTACACGATAAAAAGACTTAACAAATTGGATAAAATTCAGAAATGAAAAAAGGGCCCCCGGTAAGCTCAGAGAATAGAAATTGAAGATTGTTGATCTGGAAACAAATGAAAAAAAGGTATTTGGACTCCACCTTCTTTATTCAATAATTGAAGGGGTATTGGCTGGAGTTGTGGTTCTTAACGAGTTTGTCTTTGTTAAAAGCCTTAAGGGTACAGAGATGCAGCTTGCGATTCTTTTTCAGACTAGTGTGATTGTATTTGTCTTCTCTGTTGTTATCCATGAATTATTAAAGAGATACAAAAAGAAAAATATCCTCAGGATGACAGCTATTATTACCAGGTTACCTATGCTTTTGGTAATAGTTTTTCCTCGTGAATTGCTTTCGGCAAATGATATGGTTTTCTATCATTATTTTTTTCTGCTTATTTTCCTTTTTTACTATTTGGCGATGCCTATTGTGTTTCCAATAATCAATAGTATTCTTAAAAATAATTATAGCAATTCACATTTTGGGACGCTTTATAGTTATGCCGCGATGACCAATAAAATTGTCATGATGATCACTACTTTTGTCTTTGGTTGGGTTCTTGATGTTGATCCATTTTCGTTTGTATATGTTTATCCTGTCATCGGAGTCTTAGGGATTATATCCCTGTTTTCGCTCTCTATGGCAGTGAAGGTGGACTACTTGCAAACTGGAGAGAAAATTCTTTCTATAATGGAATCGCTTCGCAAGTCATTCAGAGACATGAAGGCAATTATTAAATTCAACAAACCGTATCGTGATTTTGAGTTAGGGTTTATGCTGTACGGGTTCTCATTTATGCTTACTGCTGCTATTATTACACTTTTTTTGGTTGAAGAACTTGGGCTGAATTACACTAGTATTGCGTTTTATAAAAATTCGTATAACCTTATCGCGATTTTGTTGTTGCCATTTTTTGGCAATCTTATTGGTCGGATTGACCCACGAAAATTTGCTGCCTTCACTTTTTTAACTTTGCTTATGTACTTGTTCTTTATGGGACTCACTGAATATTACCCCTACTATTTTGATATTGGTGCTTACAGGTTTTATTATCTGATAGTTATTTCTTTTGCTTGGAATGGCTTGTTTGCTGCGACTATGTCACTTTTGTGGAATATTGGTTCGGCTTATTTTTGTAAGAACGACGATGTAGGCAAATACCAATCAGTACATCTTAGCATGGTTGGCATTCGGGCACTGATTGCACCTCTCTTTGGCATCTGGTTATACCAATACATTGGGTTTAGTGGTGTTTTTGCCCTCGGAGTGATATTATTGACTTTATCGATCGCTGTTATGTTTTGGTCGTTAAGGCGTGATAGACTTGTTATTGGATAGTATAAAAGGACCTTGTCTGAGAACTATATGAACATTGCCCAAAATTTTACTTCAAATGAGTTGTTTTATGAGATAGAGATCTCAATAGGGAGAGAACAAATGGCAAAACATAACTGCGGCAACTGCAGTTTTAGAGCAAAATATGATAATAATCCAAAATCATTTTTAGGACGAATATGGAGATGGCATACAAATTGGTGCCCTGGTTGGAAAAAACATATCACATCACTACCAACCGAGGAACGAGTTAAATTGGCAAAAAAGTATGATATGAAAAAGTATAAATGAGTAAATTTTGGGCACAATTTTTTTTACAGATCAATTTTTCTTTTCAAATTTGAAAATTGGGATTTATATATCGCTGTCCATTCTATGAATCGCCACGAGTTTGTATATTATTTGAAAGAGAGGAATTGAGCGCTGAAGGAATAATTTATTGTTTGAATTTTGATAAGTCACTTATAATATTTTAAGTGGGGGAGGGGAATGGATAGGGAGAAGTCACTTCTGATTATTTTAATCCTAATTTTTGTAAATCGGAACCCAGTTCTTTTTCATTATAAATTTTGCCTTTCCGCCATTTTCCATTGAATTCAAGTGTTGGTACAACCCAGTCATCGCCACCATTTACTTCAATGATTTTCTGAACTGTCTTTTCGGATTGCTTTTCCATTTCAAAATATTCAAATTCAATATTGTTGGTCTTCAAATATTCAACGGTCTTTGTACAGTGTGGACACCATTTAGCAACATATACTTTTAGCATAGCAACCTCTTTTTTGATAATTTATTCGGCCAAATTACAGTAAGCATTAATTTGATGATCATCAATATTTTAAGGCAGGAATTATATCGAAATCACTTTTCTAAAGGCGAATCTCTATCTCCAATAAAATTTACTGGATGCTTTATTGATTTGATTATGCCTTCTCCCATATAGATGAATTTAATTTGTGGAAAATTATTTGCCTTGCACCACAATTTATAGTACCGTTATTTTTGATATAAGAATTTTAATACGGGGAGGTGATTAATCTCCAATAAAGAACATTCTGCCAGACCCTTCCTGAATCAATTATATTTTCACCATTGTTGATTTATTGAAATACCTTTAAGGTATTAAAAATGTTGATAAGGAATTCTTGATTCAGATTTAATAATCAGATATGTCCATATATAACATTTAGAGTGATATGCGGACATGCATATTTATCAGGAGGTCTTTATGAAAGCTCCAATCATTGTGTCAACCCTTTTGCTGTCCTTTTTTTTCTTTTTATTGAGCCCGGTATGGGCTGCGGAGGAATGGACCCAGATCAAACATGCTACTTCAGCTGTATTCAAGCCCGGTGCTGTTGTCTTTGTCGATAAAAATCATGCCTGGGCATACCAGAACCTTAATAACAATAAATCCCACCTGAAAAAAATGAAAGGTACTTCACCTACATCCTGGCTGGATTTAAGAACATTTTCTTTTCATATTAAAACGCTTATTTTCAAGAATACTCGAGTTGGATTCATTGCTGGAGACGAAGGCCATTTGATACGAACAGTAAATGGCGGATCAACATGGTATCCAACAAATTATAAAACCACTAAAAGCTTGAATGATATCGATATCAGGGGTAAAAATATCTGGGTTGTCGGCCATGATAATACTATTGTCTACAGCCCTGACAACGGGAAAAACTGGCAGGAGATCAATCCAGAACTTTCGAAAAAATGGATTTTCACCGGTGTCTCATTTTCCTCTAATAAAACAGGATGGATCACTGGTTATCGATATAATAAAGGCGCCAGGGTTATCATCCTTTACTCCCGGAACGGCGGCAGAAATTGGGTTGTCCAAACCGATAACATAAAAAATATGAGCAAAAAATTTATTCCGCGGAATATCCATGCAACAGAAGCTGGGTGGGCTTATATTGTCGGCTCAAAAGGTAGTTTTTTAATGACAACAGATGAAGGCAAAACATGGAAGACAGCCCTTAACTGGAGCATGGGGGAAGAAACAACACTGCATAAAATCTCTTTTCCCATTTCCCGAATCGGATGGATTTCAGGTGACCATGGCAGGGTGTTAAGAACAAATGACGCAGGTTTTCACTGGACCCTTGATCCCACTCCCATAAGAAGCTGTTATAGTTATTGCAATTTAGTGGACATCCATATGTTTTCACCCACATCGGGTTATGCCTTTACCAGCTGGGGTGATGTGATCAAGTATGCACCCAAATAACCCGGAGACCAAGTTTAATCACTAAGTATACTGCTGTCTGATATGAAAATGGATATTCTCGAACTCTTGCGCGAGGATGTGAACCGGTCTTTTTACCATATCCCCTATGATCTTTTGGTGATAAAACAATATTCGAACATGGTGGCTGACTCTTTGTTAAATGTCCTAAAAACGAAATGCACCGGATTTCACCGGTGATTTAGCTCTTTAGCAGTTTAAAGAAACAAGTATTACCCAATACTTGAATATACGTTAAAGTTATGTTTATCTGTTCCAGAAACCATTTTCAATATATAGGAGGAAATCAATGACTGAACCAGATGATTCCAAGCATGTCAGGCGGAAGTTTCTTTTTGTAAACCTTTTTGTCACTCTCTTCATTCTATTGCTGGTAGGGTTACCTGATATAGGTTTTTGTAAAACCTTAACACGTAGTTGCAATGGGGCCGAAATGATCAAATACGAGATCAATGGCAAAAAGTACACACATACGGAGCCCTTTAAGTATAAGGGAAGGGGCACGAGCAAGGGGACAGTGCCCAGTCCGGGCAAGGCACGGAGGCGGGCCTGTCAAGCGGCTGCGGAACAGGCGGCCCATGCCGCCAACCGGGATAGATTGCTGGCCAAAGTGTGCGAAAAAAATCCAAATTGCAATGGCCGCATTCTCTTTATAGGCGGCATCGGTCGCAGCAAGGGTGAGCAGAAAACTCACGGCGCTCCTAGCTCTTATGGTTTGGATGAATTTCGATGCCAAAACGGACGGCTCTATCATATACCGATTTGCGGAAATGGTAAAAAAGAGGGATTGGAAGAGTGTGACAACGGGGCGAACAACTCGGATACCATATCGAATGCCTGTCGTACCGACTGCACACGGGCAGACTGTGGTGATGGTGTCATCGACAGCGGTGAACAATGTGACGATGGAATAGAAAACCATGATGAGATTCCTGGCGCCTGCCGGACAAATTGTAAACAAGCCTATTGTGGAGATGGTGTAATTGAATATGATAAAGGTGAAAGGTGTGACGACGGCAATAATGATCCTAACGACGGATGCTACCAGTGCCAGGAAGAATAGTGTTCAGAACCCGGATGAAACAGATTTGAAGAAAGAAATTGCGCGCATGCTTAAAGCCCCGCGTTTTGATATACGATCACCCAAATAATGTGACTATGCTGATAAATTAAATAAGAAATTTCAAAGAAACAGATGATTGATCTTCCAGTAAGACTGTTGGAGCTAAGTTAAGCTTCAAATGGGTAATTAAACCGATTTTGATAAGATTTTGAAAATAAATTTTTATATCTAAATAGGAAATGCATAGTTTTGCTAACCTAAAATTGACCCATTAAAGCAAGAAATTACAACCCAAAATTGACCCACCTGTAATAGACTTCTGATAATACAGATTTCAATTGAGCAAATCTATTATCAGAGGAGAGGAGGATGCTAACAGTGGATCAATATGAGTACATACGGATTGCACACAGGGTTTATGGCAAAAAGATCAGAGAAATCACAAGAGAAACAGGCCATTCAAGGAACACAGTCAAAAAAGTGTTAAAAAATGAATACATGGGTTACAGCACCCGGCAAAACCAACCATTTCCATCACTTGGGCCTTACCTTGGGACGATAGCCAATTGGCTTGTAAATGATAAGGATAATCCCAAAAAGCAACGGCATACCGGAACCAGGATCTACAACCGGCTCAAAAATGAAAAAGGTTATCAAGGTTCAATTTCAACTGTTCTGCGCTACGTAAGAATTGCCAGGCAAAAAATAGGGGTCAGTGCCAGGCAGGTTTTTATTCCATTGGATCCCCCGGTGGGTCAGGAAGCTGAAGTGGACTGGGGAAGATGCACTGCAATCCTTGGTGGCCTGAAAACGGTACTTAAATTTTTATGTATACGTTCAAAATTTTCCGGTAAACATTTTGTCCGCTGTTACCCTTGTGAAAGGCAGCAGGTTTTATTTGATGCCCATATTCAAGCTTTTCATATTTTGGTGGTATTTTCCCTGTTTTAATTTACGACAATCTGACAACTGCGGTTCAAAAAGTGCTTGTGGGTAAAGATCGTATTCTTCAAAAAGAATTTAAAAAATTCAGAGCATATTACAATTTCACACCCCGATTTTGCACGCCTGGAGAGGGCCATGAAAAAGGCGAAGTCGAGGGTCTTGTTGGATATGCAAGGCGTAATTACATGGTGCCAATTCCACAGGCTGAAACCCTTGAAGATTTAAACAGGATGCTTTTACAGGAATGCCAGGCATATGGGGATCATCGTATCAGCGGTAAAGAAAGTTCTGTTAATGAAATGTATGAACAGGAAAAGCACCATCTGCTTGACCTCCCGGCTATTGAATTTAGTAATATCCAAACGGTAAATGGGAAGTCAGATAAGTATTCCACTGTAATAATAGATAAAAATCGTTATTCAGTACCGACAGAGTATGCATATCTGAAAATCAGGGCAGTTTTAAAAGTTGATGGTGTTGATCTTTATTATGGCAACAAAAAAATGGCAGAGCACCCAAGACTTTATAATAATAACCAATGGAGCCTTGATCCCTCCCACTATCTGGAGCTTATCGGGCAGCGTCCCCGGGCATTTGCAAGCGCCCGTCCGATAAAACAGTGGAGGAAGACCTGGCCTGCCAGCTACGAAGCACTGCTTGCCCGATTTTGTGCAAGTAAAGGCGAGACAAAGGGAATAAAAGATTTTATTCAGGTCCTGCTGCTCCATAAAAAATATAATAACCAGGATATCCAGGCTGCAATTGAAAAAGCATTGAAAGCAAATGTGAGCTGTAGCGATGCTGTCTTTCAAATACTGATAAATTCATTAGAACAGCCAACCCCCTTTAGCAGCCTTCCAAACTGGGAGATTCTTCCGACCCCTGATATCTCTGTTTACAGCCAGATCGGAGGTGCCATATGAATGCAGCCATGACGGCAATGCTCCAGGAGGATTTTCATTTTTTAAGACTGTCCACAATGATGAAAAACCTTGAACATATCCATCGTCAGGCCTTGGAAAACAAATTGGGTTATGATGAATTTTTATTAAATTTAACACAAGCAGAAGTCCAGGTTCGCAAAGAGAACGGCAGAAAAAGAAGGATCAGAGAAGCATCGTTCCCTCTGCATAAACCGCTTGATACATTTGAATTTGATGCAGCGCCGGATTTGGATATACGTTTCATAAATGATCTTGCAGGTGGAAGTTACATAAAACGAAATAAAAATATCATATTCTTTGGCAAAAGCGGCACAGGAAAAACCCATCTTGCAACAGCTCTGGGTATTGAAGCATGTGACCAGGGCATCCGGACAAAATTTATCACAGGCTGCGGCCTTGTAAATGAATTAACAGAAGCCAGGGATGAAAAAAAATTAAGGGCATTAATAAAACGATATTTCAATTATGGACTTCTGGTCATAGATGAACTTGGGTACGTACCCTTTTCCAAAACAGGAGCAGAACTACTTTTCCAGGTTTTAGCCGAACGGCATGAACGCAAACCGGTAATTATAACGACCAACAAAGGATTTGGAGATTGGACTCAAATATTTGGGGACCCATCTCTTACAGCTGCCTTATTAGACCGGGTGACACACAGAGCCCATGTTATAGATTGTTCATGGGATAGCTACAGGTTAGCTGAAACATTGAAAAATCGGAGAAATAAATCATGGAAATAACCGTTTGTAATATTGCCAAAAGTAGGCTTGAGACAATTGATATAAATATCACCAGGGATAATACGACCTGGTTTGAAGATATAGCAGAAAACAGGGGAGTCCAAATGCTGACAGATGTTGATGGCTGTTTGTTGATCAGCGGGTATAATTATGATTATCCTGTTTTGATTTGTGACGTTACCAGAAAGGATATTGAAGTCAATATCCACAAAGCTTTGGAACTGAAAGAATCACACACATGAAATCGAACCAGCCCCAAGGGAGGGCAGGATCCTGCCCTCCCTTGGGGCTCTGCCAGATTTTAGGTGGTGGAAAAGTTTTTAAGGCTATTTTTTTAATCAAGGGGGGTCAAAATTGGGTTATAAAAGGGGGTCATTTTTTGGTTGTAATTTCTAAATGCACAAGCTGTGACCGGTGATTTTCAAATTACACTATATGAGCCAAGCCCACTCCCAGAAGGTATTCTTCCAGATTAAACTAATTAAAGTACCAGAAGGAAATCAAACCTTTTTTTCTCTTTTATTTTTTGGCCATAGTACACCACTCCGATCCCTATCTTTCCAAATAGCATCATCCAGAACCTTCTCAAAATACGGACTCATCTTCTCAAACCTTATGGCCATTCCGCCTTCCTCTATTCTCGTAATTTCACCATATAACTTAACAGGCTTTTCGTGACCTGGTATTGAAACAACAACCCGAGCATTCTTGCCTAGTTCAAATTTGAGATCTGTATTCATAAAGACACCACTGGCACTTATGTCCCGAATATCAGACTGGATAAGCTTATCTTCATCTACCACAGCATCAATTTTCAATCTTGCTGATAGTCTTGAATATCTTCTCTCTTGGCCTTGCTGCATAGCTTCAAGGTATTCCATGACTTCCTTTTGTTGTTCGACTGTGAGATCGAGAATTCTTTTTATAATTTCGTCCAGCAGCATTTATGATACCTCCGATTATGGTTAGAGAAAGCTGTCGTGTGAGGATTTTCTTTAATATAAAAGATTTATAAAGATTCAACAAGTTTTTATTAATATTCGTTTTGTATCAGATAGGAATGAATAGAAGTTTCCCTGATTTACATAATTGATTTTAGATGGTATTAAAAATGGAATTGGGGATATTAACTCAGGCCTTTTCCCCGCATTAAAGCAATATATAAAAAACATAGCAGCATCCCCTTATTTGATCATTCTGATAAAATTGAAGGCAATAATATCCCTGCTAAAATGACTTTATGTAATGTCCAGACTAAATGACCATTGAGTTTTCCAAGTCCATAAAAAAGAGAATACTTTCCCACTGTAAAAAAGAGTTTTTCACTTTCCTAAAGAAATATGAATGTGTAGTTTAGTCTAAAAGTACAGATCAAGGCGATTGCCGATGTGCTCGGTGTGGTGACCAGTGGCTGCACAGTTCCTTTGCTGATCAAGCTGCAAAAACAGATCATGCAGATGGCATCGGAAAATCACAGTATGTTCCCGGTATTTGTTATTGATGATGCTCACCTGATGGAAAAGGAATCATTAATGGATATCTGCCCACGATTCTGATAAAATAGCTTTTTTCAGGAGAAAACAATGTTTAAAAATATTATTGTTAGAAAACCGGGTCGCTCAATGATAGATGGTATCAGCAATGCCAAGCTTGGTAAACCTGATTTTAAAAATGCCCTTATACAACATGAAAACTATATCAAAATAATGGAATTTTGTCATGTAAATGCTGACATAATTGATGCTGATGAACACTATCCGGATTCAACCTTTATTGAAGACACAGCTGTACTTTCAGAAAAGGTCGCTATTATCACCAATCCAGGAATAGAGAGCAGAAAGGGAGAAGAAAAAGAGATTTTAAAAAGTATAAAAAAATACTATAAAAACATCGAACATATAAAAGCCCCAGGCACCTGTGAGGGCGGAGATGTCATGCGGGTTAAAGATCACTTCTATATCGGATTATCTGACAGAACAAATCCAGAAGGTGCAGAACAGTTAATCAATTTGCTTCAAAAATATGGCTATACAGGGTCTACAGTAGAAATGAACGAAATGCTTCATCTTAAAACAGGCCTGTCATATCTGGAAAACAATAACCTGCTTGTTGCAGGTGAATTCATCAATAATCCAGATTTCAAAAATTTCAACAGGATAATTATTCCTAAGGAAGAAAATTATGCTGCAAATTCTATATGGGTGAATGACATCGTTATTGTCCCGGCTGGTTTCCCTAAAACGGAACGGAGGGTCAAAGATGCTGGGTATAAAACTGTCACAGTAAATATATCCGAATTCAGAAAACTGGACGGTGGATTAAGCTGCCTCTCTTTGAGATTCTAAAGTTACAAACTTTATTCATATAGATCACATTTTTCGAAATTCCTGGATATTGATTTTGAATAATCCGGTTACTCACCAATAAATTTTAATGGGCGTTTGCCTTTTTTTGATTTTGATTTTCCCCATATACTATAATTTCTAATCTGAAACTAAAAAATCTATCAATACCATATCCTGTACCATGGTAAATTTCTAAAAGCCCGGACTGGTGAAAGAAGCGCTCGGTAATTTGCCGAATTTGACTCATGACAGATAATACCATCTATAAACGATAGTACTTCAAGAAGAATCAGTGATTTTTATATCAAGTTGAATAGGCCAGCATAATTTTTTTTTTAATATGTTTTTCCACCACATGGCCCATTTCGTGTCCCACCACAAAAAGTAGTTCCTCATCGTTCATCATGTCCATCAACCCACTATAAATCCTGATAGTTTCGTCTGCCATGGCAAAAGCATTGATCTGAGATGACCAATAAACCTTGAAATCAAATACATACCCATCTGAATTGTATCGATTCCCCACAAGTTTTTTCAACCTCATTCCATAAGGATTTCCGGTCCCTGCAATATGGTTTTTTGAATCTGACTGTTTTGCGGCCATTGTTGCAATGAGCTTAACTTCTCCATCACTTAAGGTGGCGGCCTTAATCACGTCAATCCCTGCTTCTGTTGCAAGCTGCAAATTGGTATCTTCACACCCAAAAAAAACAAATACGCAAAATAAACATATAAGTAGCTGTTTGATCATTTTTTTTATATACAGGATTTTTAATACCCTATCAACTTTAACCTTTGCCATTAAGATATTCTCAGATAGCAGAAAAAGTATAAGTCTATGAAGGCAACAACCGATATAAGGCTTTCCAAGATGCTATATAATACAAAGGCGTTGGCCGGAATTCGCAGGGCTCAATCCAGACAAAATTTGAAAACCACTATTTAGCATATCATCTTTTTTCATCATTAAGATTTTAATTCAGCTTTATAATCTCATGGCAGTATTACAGGAGAAATTTCCATATGCTGCAAGCGCAGTGCGGAAAGGAATCGCCTCCCAGGAAAATATTGCTGGAGACATTGCGCGATCTGTCTTGGGTGGGCTGGCCCAGACACTTTTAAGCGCCCAGTTTTCACAAGCAGAAGAAAGGGAGGCCGATGACTTTGGCATTCTGTTTTTAAAAAAATACGGATTTGATGTTAATGCTGCCATATCAGCTTTAAAAAAACTGGATGGCCTGGGGAAAAAACATTCGTTTTTATCCAGTCATCCTGCACCTGCTGCAAGGGCAAAGCGCCTGAAAAAGAAGCTTGACCCACCTGAAAAAATTGGTGCCGCTTCATTCTTTGATAAATTGATTGCCCGGATTATCAGCCTGTTTTAATGTTCTTTAGGCTACTTCTTCACTATACCGACAATCCGGGCCATAGTTTTTTATATACAAAAACCTATTTAAATATTGAAGATACGGAGTTTTTAACATTCTTAAAAACTCCTTTTTCACCATCAAGGATCTTTTCCATTTCACCCGGATCAAGGTGAACTGCACCGCATCCTTCATTGACACATATGTCGATACTGATACCTTTATGGTCCACTTCCACCAAGCTGTGGGTACCGCATCTAAAACAGTGGTTCTTGTGAGCACTGCTATAAGATTCCTCAGTTTCTTTTGCAGCCTCAACTCTCAATTCTTCAATCAGCAACCGGTCTTTTTCTTTAAAATAAAGATCCTCTTCACTGGGTTTAACAATAATACGTTCATTTACCATGAAATACCTCCTCTATTAAACTTAGTTCAACCTTATTTATGATGGCCAGCCCCACACGTATCAGATTCTTTAAAAAATATAACAAATTACCATATCTCCATCTCTTTAAGACGTCACTCTCATTCATTGCCTGACACTGAAGTATGTTGAAAATCAGTTGCAATCATTTTTTTGTTCTCTTTGTAGTCTGCAAATTTAATAATTCATCTGACAATGGTTAATAGATTTTATCAAATTGAAAAGCAAGCCCTATGTCTATTTTTAAACGGTTTCAGCAGTTTTTGGTGGGAGACTATTTGAAAAAGATATACTCAGTGAATTTTCATATGACTTAGTCCGTCTTTATATCATCATTATACGTTGAGTAATCCTACTTTTTTTATTTTCGAATTTTTTTTAAAACTTGAAATGTAGGTTCATAAAGGGCACTTTTTGGCTTGAAAAGCGGCAGTATGGGACGTATATTAGAGGCTGTTGCAATGATCAAGGTAAAATTTGAAAAGGAGACTTCAAATGCATTTGGGAATGCACACCTACAGCCTTTATCACCATGGCGTTGCAGAGGACTGGGCCGGGTTCAAGCTGCCCTGGGACCGGCAGATGACCTTTATGGAAATGATGGACTACACCCTTGAACTGGGGCTGGAAGGCCTTCATCTGGACGCCAAAGCCCTGGACCGGCTGACACCTGATTACCTTGAAACCGTCAGGGAATATGCTCGGGATAAGAACCTGTATCTGGAATTTAATTTTGCACTGAAAAGCGGTCATTACGATTCTGCGGTTCAATTTGAGGTAGAAGAAGGGATCAATATTGCCCACCGAATCGGTGCAGATCTCACCAAAATCGGGATGAACCTGAAACGTCCGCGGCCCATTGCCGGCGGCAAATTCCACCCGAACATGATGACCCAGCTTGAATCGGTTGTTGAACGAGTCATTGCCGCCCTCCCCTTGGTTGAAAAGACCGGGGTCCGGCTGGCCCTTGAAAATCATACGGATGCCTTTTCCGAGGAGGTGATCTGGGTCCTGGATCAAATCAATCATCCCATGGTCGGGGCCTGCATAGATACGGTCAATGCCATCCATGTCACCGAAAGTCCAATTTCAGCCGTGAAAAACCTGGCTCCCCGTGCCTTTACAAACCATTTCAGGGACAATAAAATCGTCATCACGCCCTGGGGTCTAAAGTTCACCGGGGCAGCTGTGGGCGAAGGGGACCTGGACATGAAAAAATCATATGAGCTGATCGGTCAGAATCCGAATGTGAAGCGGATCAACATCGAGCTGGATCTTGAGTGTCCCCTGGACGATATGGAGTCCGCCATGGAGACTGAACGGGCTGCCCTGATCCGAACATTGATTACTGTAGAAACGTATTGGGCATCCATAGATAAAAAGAGGCTGGGCCTGTTATTTCCTGTCAAGCCGTTATTTGTATATGTTTAGGGAAAAATCGGGCTATGTGAGCTTTAGCTGGTTCACATTAACGGAAGCTTTTGTACATTTCAGCAAATATCAGTCTGGGAGTTTTCGCGGCATTGAAGTTAGCAAGATTTTGAGGAGCGTACTTAGTAAGCCTTTTGTCTATCTACAGTTGCTGTGAGCCTTTAATCCAAAGGCGTTGACTTCTTTCTGTAATGCTGCCCGGAATCAAAATTCTACCGGTGAGCCATTGTATTCATTAGTCTGGATGTTTTAAAATTTTTACACAACCCTATATATGGTATATGGAGATTTTTCAGCTTTGAAATTTTTATTCAATTATATAAACTATTAGCATCATGCCCGGCCATTTCCCCGCACTAATTTTTATAATATATCAAATTTACTGAGCACTTCTGGTACGGTTCTGAGAATTCCCATCATACAAAAACTGGTGTTTAAATGACCGGTTGTTATTTTCCAGGATTTATACCCTTCCCAATTGAAAATGCATCCCCAATCTTATCACTGATACCGTGATAGGTTTGACAGGATGGCGCATAAACGATCGGATTAATTTTTTTGATATCCGGCATTCCATCATCATTGAGCACAGACTCATCGGCCTTAACATCGATAATTTCACCAATAAATTGTGTATGTAATCCTATCTCAAAAGTATGAATGAGTTTACATTCCAGTATTAAAGGAAATTCTTCAATGTAGGGGGCATTGACCAGGTCACTTTTTATGGGTGTTAGGCACGTGGCCTTGAATTTATCTTCGGTTTTACCCGTAGCCATACCTAAATAATCAGCCTCTTTAACATATTTCTGGGATGGAATATTCAAAGTATATGCCTTACTTTTAACAATACAATTATAACTGTATGTGGCTTTACGCAATGACACAGTTACACACGGTGGCTTGGAACAACAAATACCACCCCATGCGACAGTCATGGCGTTGGCTTTCCCATCTTTATCATATGTAGCGACAATAAGGACGGGAGCGGGATAAACTATGGTTTTTGCGCCTATTGATTTTTTCATTTATAATCTCCTGAGAAATAATGTTATGCTTAGTTGACTTCACTACTCATCAATATTGTGAAGTGATTGTTGATTAAATATCACAAAATTCATCTTAACCAAACTTTTTTAAAACGGTGTAAAAACTTCTTTCCCATCCCTGGCGTCAAATAAAATCTGAGAAACTTTCCTACCCCCGGCTGTATCATGAAATCTTTTAATATGATTCCCTTTGTTTTTTCCTGAATTGAATTCTGAATTAGATCGCTGATTTTCAATACATTCCCTGATTGCTGCTCGTTTCTCTTCATATAGATACATGAAGGTCGTCTCTCCTGTTTCAGGTTATAATGAATGCGAAACTGGGTTTATTATTGGTTTATTACACTTGGGGAAGGAGAATTCAAGGGTTTTTGAATTTAGATAAACAACGTTTTTAGATAAACCACTTAGGAGTTATCCATAATCCGCAAATATAAGGACTAACATGCCGCTTAAAATTTAAAAATAATTTTTAATGCTTGACTTCTAATCGACATTCTAATATTGTACTTAGATTGTGCTATATTGTAATAGCACATAGGTTTCCCTCCCAAGGTGTATATTCCCGACAATAAAAAGCGGCATTACCCCCAAAGTTAGAAACTTGTATTTTTTTATTTTTTTTTAGGAGATTGCCAACATGGCTAATGGTACAGTAAAGTGGTTTAACGACTCAAAAGGTTTTGGATTTATCGAACAAGAAGACGGCGGAAAAGATGTATTCGTACATCACTCAGGCATTAACACAACAGGTTTTAAATCCCTCAATGAAGGGGACCGCGTTTCTTTCGACATCGAAGAAGGACAGAAAGGTCCTGCAGCAGCAAATGTAACCGTTGTTTAGGTAACAGTTTTTTTTGCTTAAAAAAGTCATCTTGATGACTTGAAAAATAAAAGACCCTGAACAAGATATCGTTCGGGGTCTTTCTGTTTTTAGGAAATCATCCGTTTTCGTTTTCGCATTCAATTTTCGTGATTCCTAAAGACCGGACAATTTTTTTATATCCAGAGGAGAGCAATCTCTTGCTCTTTTTAACAATCAGCATTGAGTTCAGGATTGGACAAATTGAGAATCCATGTACTTTATTGGCATTTTCCGCAAATGGGTATTCAAATTCTTCCCATAGCAGTGTACCGCCAATAAGGTTGTGGACTTTTTGGAAACCGAGCTGTTTCATCAATTTCGTTGCTATTTTGCTTCGCCCGCCGACGGTGCAATAAACCAGGTATGCCTTGGTTTTATCAAGGGAATTGATAACGGACTTAAAAGATCTTGAAATAAAACTGTGATTTACTGCATTTTCAAGATGCCGGTCCTTAAACTCCTTTGCAGTGCAAACATCAAGGATAACCAGATTCTGATTGCCTTTGCTAATGAGGTCCATAGCCTGGTTGGGGTTTAGATCGTCGGTTACTTCCATTTTTTTTAAAATTTGTGTGTTTAACATAATTTTACCTCCTTTTTTAGGTTTATTCTATATTTCTAAATATTTCGAAATATTTAAGCAAATTTTTTTAGCGTTTACAATTTTCTCCAGTACAGCATTCAGATTTAAGAAAGTCTACAAGTTCGTTCAGGACTTCAAGTCGTGTGATGTGCCCAAGTTCTACCAATTTTTTTGCCGCAATTTCATTTTTCATGACCCAAGTATAAAGATCAAAAAACGAGTTGTCAACTATATTTTTAGAATTATCGAAATATAAATTATAGTTGCCGCTTTATTTGTTTTATATATTTATGCTGAGGAGCATAATTGTCCTCGATAATGTTACCTTTGCAAATTTTAATATTTATTTACAGGTATTTTTAAAATTGTTACGAAATGATTACTTGCAATCCAAATATGATGGAAATACAATCAATAATTATATTTAATCAACCAAAACAAAGGGGGAATTCATGGCTAAAGGAAGAGATACTCAAAAAAAAGTTAAGAAAAAATCAGAAAAAACGTTGAAAGAAAAGCGCAAAGATAAGAAAGCCAAAAAGGGTAAGATTTAACATTTTAATCAAATGATTTTTAAGACTGATAAGACTTTCAGAGCTTTATTCCTATGGTGTTCAATGTCAGACTATTCAATGAAGGGAGGGTGAAATGGCTTTCTGGAACTTAGGCACCTTAAAATTGGAAGAATTCAGGCCGGGTATTATGAGCAAGGCGGAATTTGGAGATAACTTGATTATGGTATGTATGGAAATTGGTGAAGGAAAAGAAGATGCAGGACACAAACATACTTTTGATCAGTGCGGTATGGTTTTAGAGGGACAAATACAAATGTTTATTGGTGAAGACTATAGATTACTCAAGCCTAACGAGTCTTATTTTATACCATCAGGGGAACAACATGGTTGGAAAACCTTCGATAAGTCAGTAAAGGTTTTGGACGTGTCATTAAAACAGCCTTAAGAATTAAGTGATCTTCCTCCTAAAAAGTGGATACAGGTGTTGAAGATTTGTTTAGCTCAATATCAATTTTTGAAACAATAATTAGACAGGACCATAAAAATGTATAATTCCATGGCCCTGTGCTTAATCACAAAGCAATAAACTAAAACGAAACCACTATCTCATTATATTTTTTTCTCCATTTTGCTGGATGTAATTCTAAATCAGGTTGTTTGTATCCAACTGCAAGCAACAGCGGTATCCAAAAATTATCAGGAATCTTAAATTCTTTTTTAACGGCCTCATGGTCGAATCCATCCATGGGGTGAGTTTCAAGCCCCAAGCTCGTTGCGGCATACATCAGACTCATTGCAAAAAATCCAGTGTTCTTGGCAGCAAAAGCAAGATTGGCATCCGGGCTCCAGTTGTAAAGAGACTTTGTGGCATTGAGAAACCATTCCCGCTGTTCCAATTGCATTGACCCTGTTTCAAGACTTTTTTTCCAGTTTTTTTCAAAAGTCGGGTGGTCTTCCTGCCATCCATCCATGTCTGCAAGAACAATCAGAACAATTGGAGCCTCGACAACCTTGGGTTGATCCCAAGCCAAGATTTTTAACCTTTCCTTTTCTTTCAGGGTCTTCAGTACCATGAGATTCCATGGTTGCAGATTAAAACTCGATGGTGTATTGCTTGCCAGTTCAATCATTTTAATCAAATTATCTTCTGAAATATTTCTCTTTGGATCAAAGAAATTTATAGAACGTCTTTTTTGTACGATGTCTTGAAAATTCATAAGTATCTCCTTAAAGTCATTTAAGTTTTCTAATTGTATGCCGGAACATCAATCAGAATTAAATCTGAACTATCAACTGCGGTAATTGAAAGTTTAGTTTCATTACTGATTCTTGCCTGATCATTTTTTTTTAATTTTTCGCCATTTATTTCAATTTGGCCGCTTATCACATAAATAAAGGGCATCCTATTATCATATAGGTAACAGTCAACAGCCTTGCCTTTATCCAATTGAGCACGATATAGTGACGCATCGGTATTTAATTTTACGATACTTTCATCCGGCTTGTTTGATGCCACAATAGCCAGTTTGTTTTTCCACAATTCCGGGTTGTAGGTTTTCTGGTCATAAGAAGGCTCAAGGCGATTTTTGTCCGGCTTAATCCAGATTTGGTAAAAATGTACAGGTTTATCACTTGAATTTTTTTCAGAATGAAATAATCCTGTACCTGCGGTCATTCGTTGTACATCATTTTTCCGAATGACTGTTTCGTTCCCCATGGTATCCTTATGCGTCATCTCTCCATCGAGAATAATGGAAACAATTTCCATCTCTTCATGGGGGTGGATATCAAAACCGGTATGGGCATCGACAACATCATCATTGAAAACCCGGAGCATGCCATGTGAGACATTTTTCGGATCATGGTAGTTGCTGAAAGAAAACAGCCAGTAAGTTTTAAGCCATCCCATGTCGCTAAAGTGCCTGTCTTTTGATTTGATTATATTTATCATGATAACTCTCTTTTTATTTGAATCTACGCTTTATCATTTATTTTTGGTTCCTAATTTTTTCAATAATAAGCCCAGTGTGTGCTGTTCTTCAGGTTCAAGAACAGAAAAGACTTTTAGGGCTGTTTTTGAATGACCCGGAAATATTTTTTTAATCAGATCATGACCCAACCCAGTAAGCGTTATAGTCAACCTGCGCCTGTCATCGGGATCTTTTGTCCGTTTAACAAGATCTCTTTTTTCAAGATTATCAATCACCAGAGTGATATTTCCGCTGGTTTTTAAAATTTTGTCACCGATATCCTTCTGGCTTAATGGTCCCAAATGGTGCAGGGCCTCTAAAACACCAAACTGACTGATGGATAGTTTATGATTTTGAAGGTGCTTATGCATCTTTTCTGTTACGGTATTGGTCGCCCTCATCAGTCGGGTATAAAGATTTAGAATTCTTGTTTCATGTTCCAAATTTTTAATAGGCATCATAATCACCTCAACGTTCATTAGTTTAATATTAAGCTAATCAACATTAAACATAAGTCAAGTTATCTGACAATAACGTGAAAAAATAATGATTAAAAATTTACTGAGCACTTCTGGCTACAATCCGCACAGATTAGGATGGAGAATGCTCGATTTTTATCGGCTTCTTTATTGCTTTTTATTCTTGAATCTAATCAGGCAGGTGAAAACTGAGATGAAAACGCCTCCGGGGGAGTCGTAATCTTGTTTTTGGTAAAGTCAAAGAAAACAATGCCTGTTTTTGCAAGTATGACCACGTCACCGGTTTTTATATTTGTTACCTTGTAAAATATATCACACCCATATTTGTTAAACCCACCCGCACCTATTTCAAATTTCAATTTATCGCCATAAAACGATTGCGATTTATATGAAACAGCAAGGTCTGAAATAACTAACGCTTTTCCAGCAATATCTGATTTTGAAAAACCGAAACTTTTCAGAAACCTTACCCTTGCTTCATGAATAAGGGAAACAAATGCATCATCTCCAACATGGTTACCATAATTTATATCTGTAAGTCTTACCGCAAGTTCAGTTTCAAAAATAAAATCTTCTATCATTTTAATTTCAGTTCGTTCCATGATCTTCCTTTATTTTAACACTTGCTTGAAATCATCTGGGATTAACATTCTCTTTTATTTCCTTAGAGGCATACTCCTCAGTTGTCAAGAACAAATTGTTTAAATGAGATGGTATCATTGCTATTTTTAATCATAATAGTCTGAAGATTAAAGCAAAAAAATATCCTCGATTTTAACGTCGGTTTACAAGGTATATCCCTGTCCCTACCAGAACAAGAGCACATATAAGGTATAGGGTTATCTGTTCGTTGAGAAATACAGCCCCGGCAATTACCCCGAAAAAAGGTGTTAAAAAAGTGAATGATGCCAGCCTTGATACAGCGTAATTGCTGATCAGCCAGAACCAGGCAATATAGGTGATAAAAGCGATCCAGACAATTTGGTAAAAAAGACTTGTGATAACTAAAGGAGTCATGCTTGTGATACCCGGCTCTCCGAATGCCAGGGAGACGGCAGGAAGAACTATTGCAGAAACAGCAAGCTGGTATAAAAGTGTTTTGCTCGGCGCAATAGACGCAAGGGGGCCTGCTTTTATCACGACGGTTGTTGCACCCCAGATGATTGCCGCACCGGTCAGCATGACATCCCCGATGAGCATCTGTCTGGTGGGAAGGTTTAAGGATTCATTGAATGCGACAATTATGCCGATAAAGGCCAGGCAAAGACCGGACAGCTGGATTTTGTTGAGTTTTTCTCCGGGAATGAAGAGCTGGGCACCTAAGGCTACAGCAAATGGTGATGTGTTCAGAAAAATGACTGCCCGTGATGCATTGGTGAAATCAAGACCCCAGTAGATCAGAATAAATTCTAATGAAAAGAGAAGACCGGCAGCGATTCCCCACCAAAGGGTATTGTCTTTTGCCAGGACAGGAATGCGGCGTATGTTCATCCATATCAGCACTAGCATGGTTGCACCGATTGACCGGATACCGGCCTGGAGAACCGGAGAGATACTCTCAATTGCAACCTTAATGGCCACCTGGTTAAAACCCCAGCTTGCACAAAGAATTATAAGCAGCAGCACCCCTTTAAAATCTAAAGCAGCATTATTGGGTTTCATAATGGATTTATGCCTTTAAAATAAATAAAAATCAATGAATTAAATAGCCAGAGCAGGACATTCTTCAGAAAACATGTTCTTTTGAATCTTTTTTTTATATGGTACTATTTCTTATGCGACTTTTTTCAAAACATCCAATCAGTTTTTTAATATTGTTTTTATATCGTCCAGTGTTTTCGTTTTGATATATTTGTTTTTGGCAAATTGCACATTGATGCTACACTTCGCGTTTATCCTGTTTGTGGTGTTCGGCGGCCTGCTCATTTTTTACAGGAAATGGATGTCATGGCTGCACATTCCTGCGGTTTTCTGGGCAGTGCTTATTGAATTTGCCGGCTGGATCTGCCCCCTGACGCCACTGGAAAACCATTTCAGGACTCTGGCCGGGCAAAGCTGGTATGATCATGGGTTTATTCACCATTATTTATTGAAGATTATTTACCCTGACGGGCTGACACGGCAGGTTCAGATTTTTCTCGGGCTCGGGGTGTTGACTTTTAATTTACTTGTTTATGCTGTTTATTTAAAAAAAAGAAAGGTGTAAATAAAAAATAATAATCAAAAAGCGAATTCACCATCTTTCAAGCGAGTACTGCTGGTACTCTGACTAAATCAGTCACATTACATTCCCTGGTATGATACTTTGATATAATTTATTTCTTGTTTTTCGATTCATGATTCGTGACGATAATACCGGAAAAAATAAATATCATGCTGTAGAAATGAATCATGCCGATGCTCTCATGCAAAAAAATATATCCTAAAAAACCAGCGAAGAGGGGAAGAGTATAATATACCATGCCTGCCTTTGAGGGGCCGAGTATGACAATGGATTTATTCCACAGCACAAAGGCACACAGCGATGCAAAGATCCCGACATAAAGAATTGCCGGGATGGTGGTTTGATTTAAAAAGGATTGATGGACCGTGGACAGCTCCCATAAGAAAAATGGAAACAAAAAAACCAGTCCCAAGATAAAAGTGGAAAGCTGCAACGCCTTAATACTCAAACCTTCCGGCTTATTTTTTAAAAAAAGGCTGTAAACGGCGAATATGATCGACGCTGTTAACATCCAGACATCACCAATAGTGAAAGAAATACTTAAGAGGGTGGAGATTTTCCCTTTTGTGATCAGAAACAGGACACCGCTTAAAACGATTGTGATGCCAACCCCTTTTTTGACGGTTAAAACTTCGTTATAGAGAAATCTGGAAAAGAGGATAATAAATATGGGAAATGTGATGGAAATAAGCGAGAGATTCATTGCCGTTGTTGTCTGCGCTGCAAAATAAATAAGGGTGTTGAAGGTTGTAATGCCCAGAAAGGATGTGATTGAAAAGTATGTGATATGTTTTTTTATGATCGGCCATTCCTGAATAAGATTTTTGATGGCAAAGGGTGTGAAAACAATCACTGCCACCATCCATCTGCAGAAAGCAAGGCTGACAGGCGGGATACTGTCGCTGAGCCCTCGTGCGACGATAAAATTTCCTGACCACATGGCTGTGGCACCAATGGCAAAAAGATAACCGGCAAAAACCGAATGTTTTTTGAGTATGTCGGACATGTTCTGTTTCCTCCTTTCTGAATATAGCCTAATATGCCCTGGTTGTCCGAAAAAAAAGAGCACAGAAGCAAAAACATAAGAATTGTGTTTCAAAAAATGAAATATTCCTTTAAATTACAGGTTTTAATATATAAGAAAACAGCTCCATCTTGTTGTAAAGACAATCGGGCATCATATCAAATTGAGCATGAAAAAGGAGAACCACTAATATCAATGGAAACAAATAAATTGACCGGCCCCCCCATGACATTGGCCTGGTTTATATGGGGCCTGGGGGCCCTTTTCTATCTGGCCGGATTTTTTCAGCGGGTAGCCCCGGCAGTTATGACCCAGGAATTGATGCAGGATTTTCATATCTCTGCTTCGGGTCTGGGCCATCTATCCGGTCTTTATTTTTATGCTTATGTGGCCATGCAGATTCCCACGGGTATATTGGCCGACACCTTAGGTCCCAGAAAACTTTTGACCGCTGGTTGTCTGGTGGCGGGCCTGGGCACCCTTTTGTTTGCCCTGTCACCTGGATTTTTCTGGGCCGGATTTGGCCGGCTTCTCATTGGCGGGTCTGTGGCTGTTGCCTTTGTGGGACTGTTAAAGCTTTCCTCTTCCTGGTTTCCAAAAAAAATCTATGCATTTGTTACAGGCAATGCTTTATCCATCGGGCTCATTGGAGCTGTAACTGCAGGCCCTCCTTTAAGATTTCTCATGGATATCTTTGCCTGGCGTCAGGTCATCAGCGTTACTGGTGTGATGACCCTTGTGCTGGGTGGGGTGATCTGGTTTGTTGTCCGGGACTCGCCCCAGGAAAAAGGGTATCCTGGTTTTACAAAAACAATGCCGACGTCTGTATCATTGTCTGAGCGCAGAATCTGGCAGGACCTTTTCAAAGTGTTTAAATATAGGAATATCTGGCTTTTGTTTGTTATTCCCGGTGGAATTGCGGGATGTATCCTTACTTTTTCCGGCCTGTGGGGGGTACCCTACCTGATTTCTCACCACAGCTTGAGCCCGGCCAGGGCTGCTGCCCTCACCTCTGTCCTGCTCGTTGGCTGGGCCATGGGGGCTCCTTTTTTAGGGTGGCTGTCCGATCATATGGGAAAACGAAAATCTCTGTATCTTGCCGCAATCATGGTGGTGGCTCTGGGGTGGTCATTGATCCTGTTTAGAGAAAGCCTTCCCTTTTTTCAGCTGATCATGGTCCTTTTTGTTACTGGTTTTTTTTCAGGCTGCATCATCATCAGTTTTGCCTTTGTCATGGAATCTGTTCCTTTGTCCTTGTCCGGAACGGCCGCCGGCCTCACCAATATGGGGGTGATGATGGGGCCTATGTTGCTCCAGCCGCTTGTGGGACGAATACTGGATTATCATTGGACGGGTCAGATGATGGACGGGGTAAGAATTTATTCCCTTGATGCCTATGAATATGGCTTTATCCCCATGATGGCATGGATAATTTTATCTGTCCTTCTCCTGTTTTTTACCAAAGAGACCCATTGCCGCCAGATAGCCTGAATCAAAAATGAAAAAAAGGAATGATCATTGAAGCAAAAATCTGTTATGTCTAAAAACTATCTGTATCTGTTCATGGCGCTTCATGTGCTCGGCGCAGCCGGCACGTTTATTTTCAGCAAGGCTGCAACTGTCAGCTTTGCAAATCCCATGGTCTTAACCGTTTCCCGGGGTCTGGGGTCTGCTGTGATTTTTCTTATATTTACCGGATGGAAAATCCCTAAACCTGATTTTACCTTAAGGGAATGGTTTGGACTTCTGGGGCTGGGCATATTGCTGGTCCCGTTGAATCAATATTGTTTTTTAAAAGGTCTTGAACTTACCGTTCCGGGACATTCCGCCCTTCTCTATGCCATGACTCCACTTGGCGTGCTTCTGGTTTCAAGTATTCGGGTCGGGAAAATGCCTTCTTTCCGGAAACTTGCAGGTGTTTTTATTGCATTTTCAGGAGTGGTGATCGTTTTAAGGCCATGGGCATCAGGGGCTCAGATCAGTGAAATGAGAACCGGTGATCTCTGGCTGATCGGTGCTGTTTTCTGCTGGGTGCTGTATACGGTTATGGCCAGTGACATATGCAGGAAGAAGAATGCGCTGACCGTCACGGCCTGGAGCCTGATTTTAGGTGTTCTCGTCATGCTGCCCGTGGCGGCCGGATCAATGATGGCTTTTGATTTTTCGGCGGTTTCAACAGCCGGATGGTTCGGGCTTGGATATATGATTGTGATCACAAGTTCTGTGATGATGATATTGTGGAACATCCTTTTGCAGCATCTCACGCCGGTCCAGGTGGCGATTACAACCAATGCTCAACCCCCGGCAACCGCCCTTCTTGCAGCAGTAACGGCGGCAGCGGGGTTTCTTCCGGGTCATCAGGACCTGGGGCCAGTGTTTATTCTGGGTATGGTGCTCTCCCTTTCAGGTGTAATAATAATCCAGAAAGCCCTGGATTAACCCCTGACATTTTTTTTATGAATACATGATTTGGGGCTTGCGTTTAAAAAAATCTATGGTATACTGCCTTTTTTTTAGTAGTACCATCCGGTCGGTACCTTGAAGAGTTGTGGTTGATTCCTTTCTGTTTGACTCAATCCTTACAAAATTTATCATCTCCGCCTAGATCGGCCCCTGTGACATGGGGTGGGCTTTGACAGGAGTAATATATATGTCATTTGAAAAACTTGGTCTTCGGACCGATCTGCTCCGTGCTATTGAAGCACAGGGTTACACTATTCCCACACCCATTCAGGCCCGGGCGATTCCTATGGTCTTCGAAGGCAGGGATGTTCTTGCCGGTGCCCAAACGGGTACCGGAAAAACGGCGGCCTTTGCGTTGCCGATTCTTCAGCGTCTGAGCGAATCAAAAAAGAAGTTTCGTCACCCGCGCACCCTCATCCTGACACCCACCCGAGAACTTGCGGCCCAGGTGGGCGAAAGCTTTGAAACATACGGCAGGCATCTGTCTCTTCATACCGCTGTAATTTTTGGCGGTGTAAAGATTAATCCCCAGATTACAAAACTCAGACGCGGTGTGGATATTCTGGTGGCTACACCCGGAAGACTGTTGGATCATTTGGGCCGGAAAACACTGGATTTATCCCGGGTTGAGGTTCTGGTTCTGGATGAGGCTGACCGGATGCTGGACATGGGGTTTATCCACGATATCCGGAAGGTGATCAAATGTCTTCCTGTAAACCGTCAGAATATGCTTTTTTCCGCTACTTATTCAAATGAGATCAAGCGGCTGGCTGACGGATTGTTAAACAATCCGGCTCTGATTGAAGTATCCCGCAGGAATACGGCAGCCGAAGGAGTGACCCAGAGGGTGTATCAGGTGTCCCAGACAGACAAACGATTCCTGCTCTCAAGCCTGATCCGGAACGGCAAGTGGAGCCGGGCCCTGGTGTTTACCCGGACCAAGCACAGGGCCAATAAGCTGACAAAACAGCTTTTGAGTGATGGTGTCAGTGCTGCCGCTATCCACGGCAATAAAAGTCAGGCCACTCGAACACGGGCTCTTGCTGATTTCAAGAGCGGTGCCGTTCAGACTTTGGTCGCTACGGATATTGCCGCCCGGGGTCTGGATATCCAGCAGCTTCCCCATGTGGTTAATTTTGACCTTCCCCATGTTCCGGAAGATTATATACATAGGATCGGCCGAACCGGTCGTGCCGGTGCTAATGGCATCGCACATTCCCTGGTAAGCCGGGAAGAGCAGAATCTTTTGGTCGGAATTGAGCGTCTCCTTAAACTGCAGATTCCGGTGAAGAAATCCGGGATTCGGATGCCCGTAGCCGTTTCGACACCGACACCGGTAGTTGTTCGGAAAAATACGCAAAAGGCCAGGAGGCGAAGGGAAAATTCCGGCGGCTGGCTTCCTTCCGGTCTCAAACCGATTAAACAAGCCGGTAGAAGGGCACGATAAGCAAAATACTATTGATGTTTCCGGTAAAAGCGATTATGAAATTTTAAGTTAAAAAATAAAATTGAATAAAAGGAGTCACAATGAAAATAACTGTATTGCAGGGCAGTGCCAGGAAAAAAGGCAATACTGCCAGAGCAATTGGCTGGGTTGAAGAAGAACTCGTATTCCTGGGTCATGAAGTTGAGACTATCTACTTGAATTCTCAAAACCTGAACGGATGTATGGGATGCGCCAAGTGCAAGGAAAAACCCGATACGATAGGGTGTATTCAAAAGGACGACGTGCCTGAAATCCTGGGGAAAATGATAAACTCACAACTGGTTATCTTTACCTCTCCATTGTATTTCTGGGGCTTTACCGCTCAGATCAAGGCAGTGATTGACAGAACTTACAGTCTGTACACAAACTATCACCAGCCAGACCATGCATCCCTTGTTGCAGGACAGCGGCAGGCCCTTTTGGTGACGGGCGCCGGACCATATGAAGACAATGCAGAGGGAGTGTTTGCGGGTTTCAGGCGCATGCAAAAACCCCACAGGGCCATTAATGCCGGTGAGCTTTATATCGGTTCGTGCACGACCCCTGACAAGCTCAATGATTTGGTTCAACAGCAGGTTGTTGAATTTGCCAGAAAGATTGTCGGCTGATCAGTTCATAAGGTAAAATCCAGAATTTTTTGTATGGACAGGCGGATTGCAGACTGTTTTAAGGGAGTTTTTGGTTTGGACAGGGAAGGGGGCTATCCATGGACAGCAGCGCCCCAGTAATTAAAACTTACCGGTTTTAGACTGCTCGTATACTTCATATCAAGATTTTTGATTTTAAAACCACCCTTTTCGATAAGGAGGGGTATGGGTCTGTTCAGATTACACCCGTTACTGACTAATTTCCATATGGGGTTCATTCTGTTTTGCCATTTGATAATATGATCATCCGGTGCCTTCCCATGTTCATAAAAAATCAATTCGCCCCCTGGTTTCAAAACCCGGTTCATTTCATTTAAAGCTTTCACCACATCAGGGATCGAGCAAAGGGTATAAGTAACCACCACAGTGTCTGCTGAATTCTTTTCAAGCGGAATCTCTTCAGCGGATGAATCTATGAATTCGACATTGAATGGAACCTTCGCAGCATTTTTTTCTGCAATTTTTCGCAATTGTTTTGAAGGATCCAAACCCCATACAAAGTCGATTTTTTCCGGGTTATAAAATGGCAAATTCAGCCCTGACCCGATGCCAATTTCCAGGACTCTTCCAAAGGCTTGCGGAACAACCTTTTTACGCTGATATATGAAATCTTTCCGAGAACAAACCCAGTGGGTCAGTTTTGGAAAAATATAATTATGATAAATTCCCATTTAATCCAGTCCTAGTTCCTTTTTAAATTTGTTTTACATCATCTGCTGTCATTTGTTAAGATCATTTCGATAAGTTTAATTTTTTATTCAAATATTATAGAGTTTGGGGGAGAAAGTATGAGATCCATCCAGGCGGAATTTAAAGAAGCATCAAAAAAAATCACCGTTAAAAAAAAGGCCAAAGAGGAAGACTGGGCAACGGTCTGTCAAAAATTTAATGATGACGTGTCCCGTATTTGCGATGTTACTGACCAGAAAGATTATACCGGTCTGTTTGAGTGTTTTGATGATGATAACAACCGGTTTTTTTATCTGGTTAAGGAAGATAAGGATTTATACCGGATGAAACGCAAACAGTTTTTTGATAATATCGGGTTGCAATAAAAATGATTAAATCCATGAATATTGCCTGGTGGGTGCAGCGCTGGGCTGAGTTGACACCGGACAAACCGGCGATCATATTTGAAGAACAGACCATTTCTTATCAAGTGCTTTGCAGGCGGGCGGACCGGACAAGCTGCTGGCTTCAGTCCATAGGGATTGAAAAGGGTGACCGTGTAGCCGTGATGCTCAATAACTGTCCCGAGTTTCTCGATCTGTTTCTTGCATGTGCCAGGCTTGGGGCTATTTTTGTTCCCATAAATTTTCGTATTACATCGGTTGAACTGGATTATTTTATTAAAAACTGCCGCCCAAGGCTTTTTGTCCATGGAGATGGATTTGCCAATGCAGTGAACCCACTTGAGCTGGAAAGCTATCTGCCTCCCATGATGGTGGCGGTTGTGGGAAAGGCTCAGTTCAACGGCAGGCGATTTGATTTTGTTGAAGAAACCGGGAAATTTGACGGGAAGCGGGCTTTTTTGACAAGGTCTCTTGGTCCTGCCGATCCTGAAGAGCCCCAGGTGATCATGTATACGTCCGGTACAACCGGGAAACCAAAGGGGGCGGTTCTATCCCACCGAAAGACATTTTTTAACTGCCTGAATGCAGATATTTTTTTCAAGCTTCATTTCAGTGATATCATGCTGATTTTTTTGCCTCTGTTTCATTCGGGCGGTCTTTTTATCCAGGCAGCTCCGATTTTTTATAAAGGGGCAACCATTATTCTTCACAGGAAATTCGATCCTATTACGATTTACAGAGATATTGAAAAATATCGGGTTACCAAATTTCTAGGGGTTCCCACAGTATACAGGGAATTGTTAAAAGTTGATCCGGAAAAGCGAAGTGATATTTCCTCCCTGCGGGTATGTGCCGGTGGCGGGGAAAAACTTAGCCAGGACCTGATCAAAAAATGTGCTGACGCTGGCCTTGCCTTCCGCCAGATCATGGGCCAGACAGAAACTTCAATCCTGTTATGGGTGTCTGAAGATGACCCCTTGAAAAAGCCGGGGACTGTGGGACGGCCTGTTTTTCATGCCGAAGTCTCCATCCTGGATGAACGGGGAAGAGCGGCAAAACCGGGTGAAACAGGTGAGATCGTTGTCCGGGGATCTATCATGATGAAAGAGTATTGGCAGGACCCTGTGAAGACAGAAGAAACCATTAAAAACGGGTTTCTCCGTACAGGGGATCTGGCCCGCATGGATGAGGACGGATTTTTCTACCTGAAGGGAAGAGCAGGGGATATGTATATTTCAGGCGGGGAAAACGTCTATCCGGCAGAAGTAGAAAAAATTCTCAAGCGTCACCCGGAGATTGAGGATGTGGCTGTCATAGGAATGGCTGATGAGACATGGGGTGAAACAGGGCATGCCTTTGTCATCGTGTCATCTGGTGCATCCCTGACCCAGGCGGATGTCATTGCCATGTGTCATGACAAGCTTGCAAAATACAAATGGCCTAAAAAGGTAACTTTTAAATCACAATTTCCCCGGACCTCCCTTGGTAAGGTCAGAAAAGGGGATCTTTCTTAATCCCGCAAAGTGAAGCTCCATTTGCAGAACATGTCATCCGGGTGAGGGTCTGGCGGCGCAAACACACACTCCACGTTGATGCGCTCATCAACCACTTTTACAAAGCTTTCAAACTCCTTCATGTGCATGTGTTTGCAGACATATTCTCCCTGGCCGCGTTTGAGACGGGCTTCCTGGGTGGGGCATGAAGGCACCGTAATGATCACCTCATCTTTTTTTTCCTCAAAATTGTAGCCCACAAGAATACACCAGGGGAATAATTTTAATGCCCGGACAAATCCCTTGAGTCCCGTTTCAGAAATATTAAATTTTTCCTTAAGATCTTTGGCAGCATACCCTGCTACACGGTCCCAGACCTGTTCATTGATTTTTTCTGCCGTTGGCTGATCAAATTTTTCAGCTATCCTGATAAACCAGAATGCATCCATGACCCTGTAGTTCCATAAAAGAAACTCAATATAGGTCTGGAGCTCCTTTTTGCTCATGGTTTTAAAAATGTCTAAATTCATGGAAGATCCTTTTTTTATAGTTATGATTTTATCTGTTATACAACATTTGCATGATATTACAAAAAGAAACCCTTCGAAGCCGCAAAGACGATGTTCCACTTCCGGCAGATTTTTTTCTGGACAGGTTCAACCGTCAGATGAATAAAAGCATAAAAGGCTTTACCCCGGATGATCTTGCCATGCTGGAGGACTATCCTTCCCGGGATCACCGGATCAACATAATCCGCAGGTCCATGACATTGGTGTTGGTGGCCCCTGTTTTGAAAAGATCTGAAATGCGGTCAAAAAATGGGTAGGCATTGTTCTCCTCAAGGAATAGCTCAGGCTTCAGGTCCAGGGCCACAGCCCTTTGGATAGTAGTATGATCGGCAACGGCGCCAGCCGCATCTGTGGGGCCGTCCGTACCGTCCGTGCCTGCACTCAGGATGACGATATGCTCAAGATCTTTTATCCTTATGGCAGAAGCAAGGGCAAATTCCTGGTTGCGGCCGCCTTTCCCTTTCCCTTTCCCTTTTATGGTTACGGTGGTCTCGCCGCCTGACAGGATGCAGGCCGGTGGTTTCAAAGGGTGTCCTGTGGCAAGGATTTCCCGGGCAATGGCAGTATGGACATCTGCCACGTCAGTGGTTTCCCCTTCAATCATGGAAGAAAGAATCTGCGTGTGATATCCCAGTTGTCTTGCTTTTTTTTCAGCGCTTAAAAGTGCGTTGATATTACTTGCGATGGTGGTATGAAAAACGTTTTCAAACACGGGGTCTCCCTGTTTCAAGGTTTCAGGGATAAGGTTTTTGGAACCTTTCTTGAAGTGCTGAAGAACAGTTTTGGGCAGGTGATCTTTTATGCCATAGGTTTCAATGATTTCAAGGCATTGCCCAAAGGTTCCTTTGTCCGCCACAGCAGGCCCTGAAGCGATGATATCAAGGTCGTTGCCCACCACATCGGACAGAACAAGACAAATCATGGGGGCCGGATACACGGTTTGTGCAAGAAGTCCCCCTTTTATTCGGGACAAATGTTTTCTGATGGTATTGATTTCATGAATAGTGGCTCCGCAGCCAAGTAGTATCTTTGTGGTCTTCTGTTTGTTTTCCAGGGTTATCCCATGGGCCGGGAGAGTCATCAACGCGGAACCGCCACCGGAGATCAGGCAGATGACAAGGGTTTTATCATCAGCCTGGCGGGCCATTTTTAAGAGTTTCTCTGCACCGGCAACCCCGTTTGTGTCAGGCACCGGGTGACCGGCCTCGACAATCGCTATCCTTTTCAGATTTTCAATATGGTTATACTTTACAATGACAATTCCAGCAGTTATCCTGTCCTGCAGGATTTCTTCCACGGCACAGGCCATGGATGCCCCGGCCTTTCCCGCGCCAAGAACAATGATCCGTTCGAATTTGTCCAGATTATATGCCTTATTGTTTACCTTGAGAACGTTGTTTTTAAGCCTGCAGCAGCGATGAACACAAATCTTTGGATCTACTGCCCCAAGCCCCTCATTAAAGATATCGACAGCATCTTGTCTCATTTTCTGTAACAGTGAATTTTCAATGGTCACGATTCCAGAACCTCCGGATTGACGATATGGGGTACCTGGCGGTTCCGATAAAATTCGATGATATTCATGGCTGCCAGCACAGACATCTGATTTCTGGCTTCTATCGTGCCCGACCCTACATGGGGAAGAACGCAGACATTTTCCATGAACAACAGGGGATTATCGGGCTGCATGGGTTCAGGGTTTGTCACATCCAGGCCTGCTCCCCAGATATCACCCGCAAGGACGGCCCGGGTCAGGTCTTTTTCATGATGGATAGGTCCTCTGGCGGTATTAATAAAAATTGCTGATGGTTTCATTTTTTTAAAGGCTGAGCAGTTAAAAATTTCTTTTGTCTCTGGTGTCAATGCGCAATGAACCGACAGCACATCACTTTGTGCCAGGAGATCGTCAAGTTCGACATATGTTGCACCCAAAAGTTTTTCCGCTGCTTTATTCCGGGTCCGGTTATGATAAATGATATCCATGTTATAGGCGTTTTTACAGCGCTGGGCCATTTTAATACCGATACGTCCAAGCCCGAATACACCCAGGGTTTTATTTTTCAGTTCAAAGCCAAGATTTCCCGTAGGAGTGAAATATCCCCACCGGCCGTTGATAATGGTTTTATGCAGAAAAAACATTTTCCGTGCAACAGCTATCATCAGGCCGAATGTGATGTCTGCGGTGGCTTCGCTCATGGCATCAGGGGTAAATCCGACAGGAATGCCCAGGCGCGTGGCCGAGGCAATATCAATATTATCATACCCAACGGCAAACTGGGAAATGATCTCAAGGTGGCTGCAGTCATCTAAAAAATGCCGATCAATTCGGTCGGTCAGGGTGCAGAGCAGGGCATGATGGCTCTTTGCCTGTTCAATAAGCTCGACTTGTGTCATGGGGTTTTCTTTTTCCCACATGGTGAGACGAAAACCCTCTTTTTCCAGGAGCCTGATTCCTGCATTCGGGTATAGCCTTGATACCAGTATTTTCTTTTTCATGGGGTTCAGTCCTTTCGGTTATTCACAATGTATCACAACAACTTTAAGGTTAACAGGGTTCAGCATCAGGATTTTGATAAAAAAATACGGGGTCTGAATTCGAAAGCTGGTTTATTCCTTTTTTGTTGCCTGGGTTTCCCAGTCTGCAATTTCAGTGGTTTCGTAAATTTCTTCCCAACCTGTAATCATTCCTGCAATATGGCTGAAAAGGGAATGACCCGTGGTGGTCATATAAAGGTGGATGACCAGAAAATTTAAAAGGAAAAGTGCAACCAGGGTGTGTATGACCGCCAAAACCGATAGGGGCAAAACCTGCGGTATATCGTTATACAGGTAGTATAAAAGACCTGTTGCCATCTGCACGGGCAGCAGCATGGCGGAAATACCAAGATATGCCAGCCGCTGCAAGGGGTTATGCTTAGCACCCTTTGCTTTCTGCACGGGATGGGGCTTGCCCTGAAAAATACCCCAGGAGTAATAGAGAATTACTGAAAACAGCTTTTTTGTTGTGGGAATATATTGTTTCCATTCCCCTGTTGTGAATAGCCAGAATACAAAAAAAGCAAATAGAATCAGCCAGGACAGGCCAACAAAATTATGGATGTTGGCAGCCGTCTGAAAGCCGAACAATTTGTATGTCCCATGAATTTCAAGGCCGGTGACGATCAGGCTGATGATCATAAATGCCTGGAGCCAGTGCCAGAAACGTTCATATCTTGTGTAAAGATAAATTTTGATTGTATTTTTATTTTCCATTTAATTCTCCTTGCCGTTCCGTGTAAAGAACCGTCCCATACCGTGAAGCAATACACCTGCCAGGGCACCAAAAACCGATAGCCATCCAATGGTATCAAACAAGTTTGATCTGTCTCGTCCAGGCATATACAGCCCTGTAATATTGGCAAGCCTGGAGTTTTTCCGGATATGGCATTGGGTACAGTTCAGTGCATTTTCTTTGGGGGCAACCATATGGGTGATGGGAAAAGCATAAGTTGTTTCCACATAATCGAATTCTCCGGAATAGGGGATGCCAATGGCCTTATTGCCGTGTTCAATGGCGTCATTCATATCAAATGTTGTCCAGTACCCGTTTTTTCCTGAAAGCAGGGGTGCCAGAAGTTTTTTATGAATTTTATCATAGGGTTGCTTCCCCCGGTGAATTTTAAACGGAAAAATGCGGGCCTCAGGATCAGTTTTGTCGCCAACCGGATGGCTGACTTTTACAATTTGCCCAGGGTCTATGACATCATCGGCGGTTGTGCTGGTCTGGGATCCATTGGACCAGAAATATTCAGGCGTTACATTCTTTTCCCATTTGAATTCTCCTTTGATGGATTTGTAAGTCTGTTTTCCATAGGGACCCTCTACATGATAAGGTTTGCCATCTTTCATCCTGCCTGCTTTTGACCAGTCCCACCACATCTTTGTGGGATTCACCCTTGCATATTTTGGAATATGACAGGCCTGACAGGAAACCACATCTGTATGGTCGTTCATTTTCGAATCATTTTTATGGGGTTCACTGCTATGGCAGGAGACACAGGTGATTTTGGGAGCCAGATCATCTTCAATCAGGCTTTTTCGTGTTTCAACAGCAGGATTTGTATAAATCCTTCCTGCAATGTTATGATCAACCGTGGTGTGACACCGGGTACACGAAAAATTTTTGCCGTCCGTTCCCATATGCACATCCAGCATCCGGTTCGGCTTTGTTAAAGAGGTGTCAAGATCGCCGTGTTTTACGCCATCACCACCACCACCTTTGAAATGACATTCTCCGCAATTTTTTCTTGTGGGAAAGGTTACCTTGGAAACTGCTTCTTTGATTTCCTGCTGGATATCGGTCACCATTTCTTTGGTGTCAGGATCATCATCTTCTGAGAATGCCTCAATGTCCCCAAGGGCTTCTTCAAAATTAAATCCCGATGAATTGTGGCACTGGAGGCAGTTGACTGTCCCTTGAGACCCTTCCTTATTCCAGGCAGGATGACATGCCAGACAGCTTTTGTCTTCCATGGCATTTCCTGAAATACAAAAATTATTCACAGAATAACCTGCCTTGCCATATCGCATATCGCTTTTGTCTCCAGAGGCGAGCCAGGTCCAGTGAATGGATTTATGGAACTGGGTGGCTGCTTCAGAATGACAGGACAAGCAGGCTTTAGTGATTTCTTCTCCAGATGTGAAATCCTGGTTTAAGGCATCGATCTTTGCATGGTCGACTGTGGTCCAGCGTTTACTGTCTTTCACAGCCTGTTTGGCAAGGGTACGTCCCAATGCTTCTTCTTCGTCAGGGGGAGTTGATGCAAAGACAGCCTGAAAGGATAAAACCAGCGCTGTTATAGCGAGCATAGTCAGGCCGGTCATTATAAAATACCGTTTTTCCATAGACATCTCCATGAGCTTGTTAAATATTCTTAATTCTTAAATTAAAAGGGCGGGGAAAAAATAGCCGCCCTTTTTAATTTTTATCAGTTTTTAGAATTTTTATTTACACTTAGCAGGTGTGGGCGAATCTGATGCATGTTTATAGAAATATGAATAAATGTCAAGGATATCCTTATCAGGAAGTCCTGTCCAGTTATCCTTGCAGCCGAATTCATCAAAATTTTTATTTTCAAAAATTTCTTTCCACTGCCCCATTGTTTTATCTGCAGGGCTTATTTTGGGTGTGGCAGATTCAATCTCGCCGGTTGCCGCACATGCTTTATATACCTTCCGATATGTGTATTTGCCTTTTCTATCGTTGCCGTCCGGTCCTTCAGAGGCAAAAGCCATGGAAAAAGATACAAGTAAAAATACCATCACCATGAGGGCGGTCATATTTTTTTTAAACATGTTAGTTCCTTTATAATTTTATATTTTTTAGTAAACCCTAAAGTTATTTGGGTTTTTTAATTTCAATATTTCCGTCACTTTTAAAATCAATTTCAGCTTCCACATAATAGACATCTTTTAAGGATTCTCTTACGTCTTTGATCATGTAATAAGCTTCTCCACTCCTTGCACCGGTTGGACAAACAAAAACAATGGGTTTGTCATCGGGAAGACCCTTGATTTTGGGTTCAAGATTTTCGATCGGGATATTAACGGCGGTTTTAAAGGACCCTTTTGCAAATTCGTCTGCATCTCTTACGTCAATGAGCATGATGGACTCAGGATTGTTTGCGATAATGGATTTGAATCGTTCAAGATCAATAGACCCTTCAACCTCACCGGCCTGCACCTGCACGGTCTCATTGGAAGCACCATATGTCTTTTTCCATTCAGGATAACCTTTGGCAAATACAGCCACCTTGGTGTATCCCATTTCAAGGGCTTTTGCTGCTGATTTATGGCTTAGTCGGCATTTAAGACCACCGCAATAGAAAATAACCGGGGTATTAAGATCCCTTGGCAGTTTTCCGTTGAGAGCATCAAATTGAGAAAAAGGAATACTGATGGCTGTGGGAATATGTCCTTTGTCAAATTTGGGTTTCTTTGGCCTTGCATCAACAATCACAGTGTTGTTTGCAGCGATCTGTTTTGCCACATGCTCAGCACTGAGAGAACCATAATTTCCTTTCAGGCCGATCCATTCCGGATATCCTTTTGCATATACTTTTACATTTTTATAGCCCAGTTTTTCAGCTTTTTTGGCGGATTTGTGACTGAGTTTGCATTTAACTCCCTCACAATAATAAATCAGGAGAACGTTTTTATCTTTTGGCAGAAGATTCGTTTTTTTATCAAATTGAGAAAATGGAATGCTGATCGCCCCGGGAATATGTCCTTTTATGTATTTGCCCTTGTAAGGCCTTGCATCAACAATCATCACATTTTCAGGCATGGGAACAGTCATGTGTGCTTTTACAAATTTGGCATCCACGATGTCATGAAACATCCATGAGGTGTCTTCGACTGGAGTTGCAGCGGTTTTTACTGTTTTGGTTGC
>NZ_JAUWQB010000126.1 GCF_030611305.1 Desulfobacula sp.
TGGATGGGGCGCATAGGTGGAGTGCTTTTAAGAAGACGGGGCGAACCCGGATTCCTGCGATTGTTAAAACCTTAGATGGAATTGATCCCCTGCTTTATGCTGCAAAATTAGCCATCGGCCCAAAGCAGCTTACAGAAGTTGAAACAAGAAATACTGCCAGGCGTGCTTTTCAATCCAACCCCAAACTGACATCTTCGGAAATCGGCAAGGCAATCGGCAGATCAAGGCAAGCCGTTGATATATATATTTCTGATTTAAGAGCCACAAATCTTTTGGCGCTTGATCTTAAAATTTTCTGTTTAAATTTGCTTGGTATCCCGCAAGACAGGATTGCAAAGAGACTGGGCATTAACCGAAGGACGTTAGCAAACCATTTGGGCAAAATGGCTGAATAGCGATTTATCAAAAGGCTTTACTGTTCCACAAGTTGCGAATAAGCACGACTGGCCTGAGTCTATGGTATGGTCGCAGGCTTTGCAGGGAAAGGATGATTTAACCCGGTTTAAAGCGCTTAACTGGGGGATCAGGACATGGGATTTATGGAATTTTAATGATTGTGACAAACGATTCGGGGATGACTGGCCCGGTCGTATTCCTGCTCAATTGATCGCACACATCCTCTATTTTTTTTCAAAGCAAGACGATTTGATTTTTGATCCCATGGCAGGAGGTGGTGTCTGTGCTGATACCTGTCTTGCCATGGGTAGAAGGTGTTGGAGTCTGGATATGGATGACAGGCCCGACACAAGACCGGAAATTGAACCATATCATTGGGATTTGGATAATAAATGGGAGGATTTGCCGATTATGGGTTCAAAGGGCAAGCCGGATCTGATTATTTTTGATCCGCCCTATTTTGATAAAAAAGCCGGTGAATATTCAAAACAAAGTATTTCAGAGCTTTCACGAAAAGACTATTTATCATTTCTGGAAAGATTTTTTCGTTTTTTAAAAAAGATCTCCAAAAAGAAAACCCGCCTTGCCTTTATTAATTCAGACTGGCGGGATTTTCAAAATTGCCCTGCCGATAAAGAAGAGCCGGGCCAGGGTATTTTAGTTGTGGATTATCATGAAATTTTAAAAAAAACCGGCTGGACCCTAACCCATATCATCCAGGCGCCTTTGTCTTCAGAACGATTTAATGCAGGCGTTGTGTCAGCCATGCAGAAAAAAAAGATCCTCGGGGTTGTCAGCCGGTATGTAATGATTTTAAGGTAAAGTGTTCTTTTCGGGAATTCCGGGGACAGCATACTTAATTTCAAGAAAACATGAATAATTCAAACCAATAAATGCACTGGATAAACCAGTGATTAAAACGGTTAACCCAAATCATTTCAGGAAAAAAATTGGGAACAAAAGAGCAAAAAAAATATAAAAAGACTTTGCTGCATATACAAGGGCAAAAGAAAAAAGCGAGGAATGCGAGGAATAGAGCTATTGCTAAATGTGGGCCGATATGTCTCGGGGAGACTACATAAAAACAGAAAGTTTAATGCGAGGGAGGTTCGACTCCTTCAAGGCCCATTTGTCAAGTTTTTATACCTAAAAGCTTGACATTTAATCTAAGGAAGCCTATTCTTTGATGAAAAAGGGATGTTTTAAAACAAGGGGCTTATGAAAGTAGCAACAAAAATAAAATCTAAAGTAAATCGTATTCAGTCTGGAAGGATCTTTAAATATTCTGATCTTGGGGTACCCCGTAATGAGTATAGCGCTGCTGCAAAAACTTTAAGCCGCTTGGTTAAAGAAAAGGCTATTAAAAGGATTTCTACTGGGGTTTTCTACAAACCTAAAAAAACAGTTTTTGGCGAATTAGGCCCGAGTGAAAGTGAACAGCTTCGACCTTATTTATTTAACGGAAAAAAGAGAATTGCTTATATCACTGGTGCGGCATTGTTTAACCAGCTAAGTTTAACCACGCAAATACCAAAAGATATTGATCTGGCCAGCAGGACAAAAAGGCCTGCTTCAAAAGTCGGCAACATAAACGTTCGATTTGTTAAAAGCTACGCAGCTATTAACAACAAGAACTATAATCTCTTAGGAATCCTTGATGCTCTTAAGGATTTTAAGAAAATCCCTGATTTAAATAAAGAGTCGGCAATAAAACGTATCACTGTCATGATCGCTGAACTGACGGATCGTGAGAAAAAAAATCTGATCAAATATGCTTTGGACTATCCTCCCAGAGCTCGGGCTTTTTTAGGGGCTTTATTGGAATTGAGCAAAATAGAGTATAGCGAAGTATTAGATACTTTGAAACAGAGCTTAAATCCGTTGTCTTCATACTTTGTTGGAGTGACTCAAGATGTTCTCCCAAACTCTAAAAGCTGGTTTATTGGATGAAACTACATCTTGATAAAACTCTTTTTCGAGACGCAATTCAAGCTACAGCTCAACACATTGGCGTCCCAGAGGTGTATGTAGAAAAAGACTATTGGATTTCTTTGGCTCTGCTTGAAATATTCTCATCTGATATTTCTGATTTGGTTGTGTTTAAAGGCGGAACATGCCTTTCAAAGTGTTTCAATCGCATACAAAGGTTTTCTGAAGATGTCGACTTAGTTGTCATTCCTGTTGCCCAAATATAAAGGAAATAACTCAGATCCATACCGGTTTCCCCTTTACTCTACAAATCATTATCCTGGCCAACCCTTTCCACATCATGCCAATGTCAGTCCTGCTTTTTTATTCTGCTTTTTCCAGTAAAGGTTAAATACGGGATTTAAAGATCTCTTTGCCGGCTGGGATTCAACCCGGCTTATCCAGTTTTCTGTTGCTGTCCGGGACTGGGCAAATGCCTGGCTGGTTATTTCAATCCGACTCTTTTCTTTAAGATCAGATGCTTTTTTAAAAAAAGCAATTTCCATTTGATCCCTTTCTTCCTTATATAATGACATCCTTGAATAATCTTTTAAAACACTGCGATGCAGTTTTTCATGTTGCCACCAGAGGGTTTCAGGATCATAAATTCCCTTTGGCAGCGGGCCTGAATCCGGCAGGACGTCTTCTTTCAGCCAGATCGGTTTAAATATCCCCGTGCAGGGCCCGGCCGTACCCGTGGCCCAGAAAGTATTGCTGCCTGCTGACAGATGGGCAACAAGAGATCCCGTTGTGCCTGAATTTCTTGTTAAGCCGTTACCTGCATGGGCACAAACCGAGTCCATTAAAAAATGAGATGCAGGCTTATATTCTTTTCCCTTATGGCTTCTCAAAATTCTAAAGGCAGAAGAAACATCTATTTTCCCAGTTTGAGTTTCCAGCAAATCATATGAACTCTTCCTGCGAAACCCGGAAGCGGAAAAAAAGGTAAACAGCCAGTCTGAATAACATTTGGCAAAATTAAAGGTCTGCCCTTTTTTAAGCCATCCCTTTTGCCTGGCATTTTCAATCAGACCTGGATGACTTTTGTCAAATTCTTCTCCAATAGTCAGTCCATTACTTATGGAATATACATCTTTAATTTTTAAAGCAACCCAGAAAGGCCCGCTTGTTTCCAGAACCCAGGCTTCATTTTTATCGGCCAGGATATAAGAGTTGTGATAAAACAGATTTTTATCTTCATAACCGCAGGCACCACCCTGCCCTAAGTCAGCTAAAAGCCCTGTAATCACTTCCATGCCCTGTTGGGCAGTTGACGCTCTTTCAAGGGCCAGACGTAAAAGATCCATTCCCGTCAGGGTATGGGTTTTTTTTATGGGCATTTTTGTAAATACAGCTTCATTGCCGATCACAAGACCTTTTTCATTTGCCCCCATCTCGGCTCCCCACATCCAGAAGGGCCGGCACAGGAGAACACCATAGGTTTCCTTAACCTGGGGAATACTTAAATAGGTACAATCCAATTTCTGATTTTTAGAAAATTTTTCCGGGGGATGATATTCAAGACACTGGGCTTCATTGGGTTCGCGATCCGAATTCTTGCCAAATATCACGGACCTGTCTTCCGTCGCATTTGAAACCGCCACAAAGGTGTCACACATCAGGTTCTCCTTTTGCTCCCAAATCCCTATCTTTTAATTGCGCCCTATCTTTTAATTGCGCCGGGAAGAATAAATTCATATCTTTTTCTCAACAGATTTACCGTGATAAACCGCTCTATTTTTCGAAGGGCGGAAAAAAGGGTCCAGATCATTTTATCTTCCTTATAATACTTATCAATCTCTTTTTGAGAAAGTTCCTGTTCCAGATATTTATTAACAATATTTAAAAAATGAGGGATTAAATCAGGCCGCTGCTCTTTATAAAGATTGGCCACAAGGTCTGTTACAACCTTTTTATGATCATAATACCGGCCTATCACATCATCAAGATCAAGCCTTCTTACCAGCCAGCGGATATACACGGGAACGCTTTGCAGCAGCAACTCAACCTCCAGCTGTTCTATTCCTTTTTTCCGGACAAAAGGTGTTGAGGTATCAACCAGAAATAATTTTCTTTTTCCATTTTCCTCCACCCACACCCAGTTGGAAAGCTGGCAGTCAATGGCGATTTCAAACTCCGGTGCTACCTCAATATCCGGCATCTGTTCTTTATTAAAGTCCCAGATCAGGGTCAAAGCCGACATGATCTGCTCAAGCATTTTAATTCTGTCACCTTCATCAAGTGTGTTAATCAGATTATGACAGAAAAAGTAATCCTCAAAACGCTGCTGGGCAAAATAAATCACAACGGGATGCCCGGGAACTTCAACAATAACAGCACCATCTTCAGGCAGATTGATCCCTGCCTGTCTTAAAAGGGCGCAATATTCAAAATACATCTGCTTATAGGATTCGGCAGTCTTAAAATCCGGGAAAATCGGGATTCTTTTGTAGATGATTTTATCTTGTTCCCCTATCTGGAAAATAGCTGAGATCTCACCAAATCCAATGATTTCAGCAGGCACGGAAGACCTGGACAAATCATGGGGAATTAATTGTTTTTCAAACCTGTTTAATAATTCAATATCAATATCCATTGAGTACCTGAGTCTTATCCTCCTGACATTGATTTAAAGGATGTTTCTATTATTTTTAAAATATCATTTGCCTCGATCTCTGAAATATTGAGTACGGGCAGAAATTGTATGACTTTTGGATCATTGCCAGCATAAACAACATATATACCATTATCAAAAAAAAGTTTAATTAAAAACAATGCAGTGATCTCATCTTTAAACTCAAGCCCCATCATCAGGCCTTTGCCCCGGACCTTTAAACCCAGGTCCGGATATTTTATCCCAAGAGCTTCAAGCTGCTGCCTGAAAAATTTTCCCAGGGACAGAACATGATCCAGAAACTTCTTTTCCCGGGAAATCTCCACAACTTTCATTGCGGCAAAGCAGCCGATCTCACTGCCCCCATAGGTTGAAATATGCAAAAAGGGATTCTCCTGAAAAAAATCTTTATATTTTTCATGGTAAACCGTGGCACTGACAGGATATATCCCTCCGCTCATCCCCTTTCCCATAACCACCATATCAGGCTCTACTTCATAATTTTCAAACCCCCATAACTTCCCTGTTCTTCCAAAGCCTGTCTGAACTTCATCCAGTATAAGAAGACTTGAATTTTTCTCACAGATCTCTTTAACCCCTTTTAAATACAATTCATCAGGAGTGACAATGCCCAGTGTAGCCGGAATTGTTTCCAGGATTACAGCAGCCGTATTGGAGCAGACAGCTTTTTCCATTTCTTCAAGACTGTTAAACCTGACCTGCTTAAACCCTGCCGGAACAGGTTTAAACATTTCTTTGAATTTGTCATCCCCCGTGGCAAGGGCAAACCCCGTATGACCATGATAGCCGCCTTTGGCTGAAATAATTTCTTCTTTGCCCGTGACCCCCCGGGCAAGCTTGATGGCAAGATCAATGGCTTCTCCTCCGCTGACCCCGTAAACAATCTGGTTTAAACCTTCAGGCATTGTGTCGGCAATCATTTTAGCCAAATGTGCTTTTGGTTTGCTGATTAAATGATGATTACCGATATCATAGATTTCCATTGCCTGGGTTACGGCTTTTATAACCTCTTTGTTCCTGTGACCCAGGTTAAAAACCCCGCCATTACAATGGCAGTTATAAAATGTTTTCCCATTGGCATCACTTATTTTACATCCCCCCCGTTTTTCAGGGACAAGAACGATATCGTATTTCTGATAAAACTCAACTTTTCCAGGATAAACATGATCTGCATATGTTTTAATAATTTTATCCCTGTCTGAATCCATATTCTCCCCTGATATAGTGTATTTAAAGCCTTACCCGCCCTGAAATGGTACAAATATTTATTTTTCAAAGCAATAGTTAACATGAAAAAGCATGAAAAACTTTCAAGACCTAGGTATTTTTACCTATTGATTTTATTATAACCCCTATATATAACACAATTGTTCCATTTCTCTGTGTGCTGTCCCTAATCGCGAGAATGTAAGCGAAAGAGCGAAGCTGTGCCAGGGTCCTTCAATCAAAAATCCAAATAGTATCTCAGCCATTTGAGGTAATAACTACATTGGTTTTTGGGGATTCCATTTTTTCCCAAAATCAAATTAAACTTATTTAGCAATTCAGCTTCAATTTGAATCATTTGTATTTATCCAGTTTTCTGTTTATCACGCAAATTTGAGTGTTATACTGTTGGAAAACAGCATAGCATCTACCTAATTTTAATTGTCTAAACCTATTTTACTTGGTACACGTTGAATGTTATCTGTCATTCGGAGTTATACAGAAAAAAAACAGGTTAACTTATTGTTCGCAGCTCCACATAATTAATGCCCAAGGAAAAGGATTAGAATATGAATATCAAAAATATTAGAATAAAAAATTTCAGAAACTTCGAGGAATTTTCAATTGATTTTTCCGAGGGCTTTCAAGCAATAATTGGAGAGAATAATATTGGAAAAAGTAATCTCTATTGGGCTATAAGGTTAGTGCTGGACCGTGATCTTTCATATAATTCCAGAAACTTAGAATTAAAGAATTTTCATGGCTTTAAAAATGAGTTAAATGTTGATGACTATATTGTAATCAGTATCGAATTATATAGCGAAAACTTAGCATCATTCCCAACTTTTCATTCATTTAAAACCAGTGACAATACTGCTAAAATAACATATCTCTTTGCACACAAAAGCAATTTCAACGTAGAAGAGGCAGTCCCTGAGGTTATTGAGTTATCTGAGTTCAGGTGGAAACTATTTGCAAGTGGAAACTCTTTGGAGATAGACGATATTTTAAAGCTTGCTGTAATTTCTTTAAGAGACTTAGACGGAATTAACTTATATTACATCAATGCATTTCGAAATATTAATTCAGAGCTACAAGGAAGTACAAAATCACTACTAAGCAAATATTGTCAATCACGAAAAGAAACAAAATCAGAAATAGATAGCGTTAAAACTATTTTGGAAAAATCTTCTGCCGATCTTAATAAAATCACCGACCTCCTGCATAGCAGGAGGTATGATGAAGCCCCCTCCGAAGGGGGCATTGTGTTAGGAAAGCCCCTCAAGGGGCTACTAAATCGTTAATATTCTAATGCTTTTTATCCTGCTCTCTTATATATTTTCTTAT
>NZ_JAUWQB010000083.1 GCF_030611305.1 Desulfobacula sp.
TGTCAGATCATCTTTGCCAAAGACAAGTTCGCTTTTAAATACCTCGGGTGTGATAAATCTTGTCGGCACGTCAATGTTGAGATGCTTGATTTTCTCCATGATTTTTGTTTTTTTGATGTTGGGGTGCCAGGCCAGGTACCATCCCCAGTCTCCGAAACTGGGCACATTCTCATGAAAGGCAAGGATGGAAAGTTTTGCACTTTCTATAGTTCTTCCGATACAAAGAAAGCTTTCCTTTGCAAGATAAGGCGATGTTGCCTGAACCACCATCAACCCATGCTGTGACAGGTGCTGCTTCACTTTTTTATAAAACTCTTTGGCGTAAAGCTTGGTCAATTCAGGCGTGGAAGGGTCTGGCAGGTCAATTATGATGACATCCCAGAAGCCGGAAACAGCGCTTAAAAATTTATCTGCATCAATATTCATCAGTTTTACATCGGCAAGTTTCCGGGTTTCAGATTGTTTGGCGTACTGATTTTTTTTATTGGTTTCAATGTAGAGCCTTTTATCGATTCCCGGGGAGACACCTTTGCCTGCTATGGTGACAAGGCGGGCATCTTTGAAGGCGTCCTGGTTAATTCGCTTTAAAACAGAATGGGTTTTAGCAAGACGGGTCATTTCAGGATCAAGGTCCACCAGAAGCACTTCTTTTACGTCTTTATATTTTAAGACCTCCCTTAAAACACAGCCATCTCCGCCGCCGAGAATAAGGATTCTTTTTTTGATCGGAACAAGATTCATGACCGGATGCACCATGGGTTCATGGTATCGTTGTTCATCTGTGCTGCAAAATTGCAGGTTCCCGTTTAAAAAGAGCCTGACTTCATCAAAGGGCTTGTAATGGGTAATGGCGATATGCTGGTATCGGGTGGTTTTGCTTAATATAATGGGGTCATCATACAGGGGCTGCTCAATTTTTATATTCCATTGCCGGTTATTAAGATATCCGTAAAAGATGGCACAAAAAGTGATCAGCATGATGGCAGGAATCAGAAATCCTCTCTTTAACAGGCCTTTTTTTGAGAAATAGATAAAGGTGATAAAGGCCAGAGAAAAGTTGGCCCCGGCAGTCAGAAAGGCTGCTTCCGTGATGGGTGTGAATCTTAAAAGAACAAATACATAAATGAATGAACCGATCAGGCAGCCAAGGTAATCAGCGCTCAGGATGTTTCCAAGGTTGGTGGATAATTCGTTGCTGAAGTCGTTGTTGATCCTGATAATCACGGGGATTTCAAGTCCTATCATGATCCCGATGAAACTGACGAAAAAATATAGGACCAGGATGTAATGGGCAGTATAACCATAAGATATGTAAGTTAAGGTGGGAGAGAATCCTCCCACAAGTGCCAGGCTTGTTTCAACGGCGATAAAAGTGTAAATAAGATATTTTTTTGAAATCTGTGCCTGGATCAGACTGCCAAACCCCATCCAGAACAGCATGAGTCCAATGACCATGGCCCATTGTTCAAAGGAATTGCCAAGGATCATGGAGGCAAGGCTTGCCTGGATATATTCAAGGATAATACCGCAGGCACCGCTCGCAAACATGCAGGCGCACAGCAACACAGATGCAAAATTGAGCCGGCCCTTTGTTTTTGTCATTTTTTTACATGGAGAAGGCTATGATAATCGCAACCGCATTAATGGCACTTACCACAACGATCAAGGCGGCAACATTCCGGTCTTCCTTGACTTCCGTGGCAATATCGGTCGTGGGCAGAAGAAGTCTGTCGATCACTGTCCTGAAAATCAACAGCATAACAATTCCGAAAAAAGCATATATACCAAAACCTGCAAGATCATTGGCCCATCCTGTGAACGGACCTGAAATACTTGACATGAGAATAATGCCTAAAGCCATGAGGAGACCGCCAAGTCCGATACCGGCTGCCAAATTATTATCTTTTATCTCTTTCCTTACATTAAAGGGCGTGATCACCTCATAAAGAAATCCGAAAATTAACAAGGTCAGTTGACCCACGATAAAAAAGAGAATGGCACTTACAATTCCCTGGAAAAAGGTTCCACCGGTTCCTGAAAGTGATCCGTTAAGAATGAATCCTGTGGCAATATACATCCCTGCTTCGACCATGCCCACAGCTGCATTCCCGACAACTTCACTTCCGTCAGGCTGTTGAAATACTTTGATGCATTCTTCATCATTATTGATATTGCTCAACATGATAAAATCATTGATAAACCGGGACGCGAACATAAATCCCGTGATAATAAGCCCGTCAATCAACAACTGGATCACATCAAGAAAAAAACCTTTTGAAGATCCGCCCATGGCACCTGAAAGTGCAATGGCAATCCCGAGATAAAGCCCGGCCCTTCTTAAGCCTACAGCAACATTTCCATCATCAATATGCGTATCATCATCAAACTCTTTTGTGCGCCGGTCATCTATTTTTTTAACCAGCCAGATAAAAAAGATGCCCACAATGACATATGTAAGTGCTTGACTAAGTCCTGTGAGAGTTACAGCTATATCCATTCTTTCCTCCTTAGAATTGTTCTATTTACCTTTACTTTTTGGACCACCGCCACGAAGGTTGGCCCCGGCGCCCCTGACAGAAGCGGTCTGGGATTTGAAACCGCCGCTTTTTGCAAAATTTGTACTCTGAAATCCTGGTGATTGTTTTAGTAAGGTGCCGGACGTACCATATTTCTGGAACCCTTTTTGGGTCTTGCCGAAATACGGCCGGTTGTTCCTATAATTATTGTTCCAGCCATTCCAGGAATTGTAACCATAATAGGATGGCCGAGGACTTAAGAGCATGGAAAAAAGGGCATATTTTCCATACCAGGACCAGAATTGATTGCCTGTATTATCTTTTTTCCATTCCCCGTATTTCGAATTGCCCACATAGGCCATTCCCGGAGGTGCTGCCTGGGTCAGACGATCCTGTTCAAACACACCATAGGGTTTGGCCAGTATAGCCATACCAAGGTATTCAAACTTGGCATCATAAAAGCTTGCATCCACCTTTTCCCAATCCGTCTCTTTTGTTTCACCGTTTTCTTCCAGCGTGTATTTATGGAAATAGGCTTCCTTTGAATCTTCAACCCAGAAAGCAGCGGCATTATGCCCTCTTCCCGGCCATTGCTCGGCAGGGTTAATGGACAATTCTTTCCACATGTTGCCGACCTTGCTTGAAAATCTTGACCCTGTGAAGCCTGCGGTAATCGCTGCAATGGTATCCAGGTTATCAGCCGTTAACCCCTCATATAATTCAGGACTGACCTGACGTTGAAAGGTGGCAAACTTTGGGTCGTAATAATCAGAGTTTTCATTCCAGGATTCCCTTTTTATGGTTACGAAATACTCTTCTTTCATATCCATAAGAATTTTTGTGTAACCGGAATAGAGCTGGGCCATTTCTCCGGTTATTTTTGTTTCAAGGGTTTTAGCTTGTGAAAGATCGGAAGAAAGCGCTGCAGTACTATCTGTGAAAGCCGCATAATCGGCATTTGAGCTCGCCGAATGCCTGTTGTATTCGGCTGTCACAATACTCAAATAATCGTGGGACTGTCTTTCAAGTTTTGATAGAGGTGCAAACCGGGCATTTATTTTTTCTGATAAATCAGGAAAGTCAGTGTCGGCTTTTGCTATGGGGCCGGTTTTTATTTCATTTGCAATCCGGCTGATCTGTTCGGCATCGTTTTTTGACCGGGAGTGTAAACCTTTGGCATTGTCAATGGTCTCCCTGATCTTTGAAAAGCGTGAAGACGGGTATCGGGCCAAACCTTCAGCATCCTGGAGAATTTTTTTTATCCGATTAATCTGCTGTTTGACCTCTTGGGCAAGTTCTGGTTTGTTTTTACTGATCAGGGGTTTCAAGTCTTTGTCATAAAGTGTTTTTGCCCTGGTAAGCTCGGTATGGGCAAGTTGAAATTTTTGAATCCAGTTTTCCTTTAAGGCAAATGCTTTAACAGCCTTAAATTCAGATGATTTCGTCAGGCTTAAATATTTATCCTTATGTTTGTCCACCTGGGATTGGCCGGTCTTAATGGCGTTGGGCAGAGATTTGGCTTCATTTTTTAGATCTTTGGGAAGACCTGCGCCACATCCGGTAAGTACTGCAATCAGGCCTGCAATGGTCAATCCTGCAATGAAGTTCATAAGGAGATGTCTTTTTTTATGAACCATCCTTAAAGGTCTCCTTTGCTGATGATGCTGATAGTGTTCGGATCAACAGGGCTTGAAGTATAAATCTGGTATTCATCCTTGCCTGATCCCGACCATTCCTCAATGGTCAGAAATTTGGTGTGGCCTTCATTTTCAAATTCATACATATAGACCTTTTCTTCCTTGCTTCCCCGGTAATAAATCGATGCCCAGTCATCTTCATACCAGAATTTTTCACCATTGATCACAATCATATCCTTGTCATCGGCAATCTGGTCAAGATCATCTTCATCTATGGCTTCTCCAGCCTCATCCTTTAAATTCCTGAATGAAAATCGTTCAAGGGTCATGGAAATTTCAAGCTCATCATCGAATTCCCATTCAAAATTTAAAGTTTGTCCGGATTCAAGGCAAAGACAGGTCAGTTCAGAAATAAAATACCCTTTTTTGTTTTTAAAATCATCTGAAGTTTCTTCATATTTATTTAAGCTTTTTACAAAATAGGTGTTGCCAAGGTATTCAAAAAATGAATGTTTCCCGGCTTCCTTCAAACTCAGCAACATCTTTTCCTGTCCGGAAACAAGCTGTTCTTTTTTAAGGGTTCTGATGGCACCCAATCTTTCCTGGAAAGATTTTTGTGTTGCTATATCAAGCATACAATTCCTCCAAATTTAAACGTTCAGACCTATGTGTCCTCACGCCTTGCTGTTAACGCATCGGTTCTTGCCCGGAACCGGTCATTCATTTTTCCAAGGGCATTGGAGCTCTGGGAGGCAATATTAATAGTTTCCTGTGAAATCAGGGCATAGGTTTCAAAAGCCTGTTCATAGGTTTGACACGCTTCTTCAAGCGCCTCAATATTAACAGTCATGCTCTGGCTCATTTTAGCACCTTTGATGGCGGCATTGCCAATAACAGTGGCCGTGTCTTTCATGGTTTCGGCAGCGGCCTTCTGAACCATATCCAGATGTTGCATGGTCTCCATCTGTTGTTCAGCGGCAACCCTGACAGCCAGGGCATTTTTAACAGCCGTTGAAAGGATCATGTCAGTCCTCTGTATCAGCCGTCTGACCAGGTGGGAATTTCTCACCATCATCTCTCCGCCAAACCGTGTCTGGAGGTTTGAGTTGTCAATGGTCTGGAGGTCCACCACAGCCATGGCAAGGTCACTGGTCAGTGTAGTCAGGGCCTCTTTGTTTCTCGCATCTTCGATGATTGCCAGGTGATCCATCAGTTTCTGCCAGATGATCTGTCCGAGGTAGATTTGTTCCTGGAGCCTTGGCTGAATCTCTTTTAAAGAGTCACAAATGGTGGAAAGCTCTGATGCATCAAAGGCTACCTGGTCGGCTTCATTTCTTAAATGATCACGGATGCCGTCAATTGTGGAATTAACGGTTTCCCTTCGCTCTGCGATAATCTTAAGTATTTCATCTCCTTTGGGCAGCCGGTTCACGGTTTTTGTAAACAGACCCAACATTTTTTTGGAAAAGGGCATCTCAGCTCTTGCCACCATGGTGGGGTTCACCTTGTCCAATTCGATTTTAATGGCAAGGATATTTTTGCCCACAGGGGAAGAATCATCTGCAGCCACATTTTTGAGCACATTGCCCATTTTACGGTCATAAAGGGTCACCTGGGCCTGGGTTTCGTCCATAATTCCCTGGCCCAGGCCGAAAACGAAATTGCCAAGCTGCCAGTCAGATGGATCAGCTTTTATTTTTTCAAGGAATTCATTGGCCTGGGCTTCAATAGCCCCTATATCTTCAACAGCCAGGTGTTTGGGTTGTACAGGTTCAAGATTGGAAGGGGCCTGGACCGGGGTTAGTGCCCCTTGACCCGAAACCTGAGTTACTTCGGCAAGTACCGGGGCTTTTGCCTGTTGAGCAACGTTTTGAAGGTCTTGCACCATATCGTTCATTTTATCCTCCTAAATAAGAGATATCATAACAAAAGGTTTAAATCTGTAAATATTTATGAAAATTTACCTGCAAGGAAATTCGCCATGGTTTTAAATTCTGCGGTCTCATTTTTTTCAACAATATCCCTGGACCGGTTGGAGACGTCATGCAGGCTTTTTATAGTTTTCTCAAATATGTCAAACTGGTTCTTTCGGCTGTCCTGTGACAGGTCAAGGTATTCCTTAACAGTCTTGTAAAGATGTTCCCTGCCGATTTTTTTGATTTCATAGGTCAGGGTTTCACCGGGATATCTTTCCATCATTTCCGGCGTGATTGCCATAAGGTCATCAATAATAGCTTCTATTTCCGCGGTCATTTCAACTGGAAGATTTCTGTCCTTTCTCATCAGAATATTTAAATTTAACAAAGAATCCAGAATGGCCTTGTACTCTTGGCCAGGGGATGTTTCAGACCGGGAGGCTGGCGAAGGCTGCGGGCTGTCTTTTGCCGCAGTCCCTTTGGCTTTGCCCTTTTTTATCATAATGGCAAAACCGATACCGGCAATAAGAATGATTGCTATTGCAATGTTCATTGTCTTGCTCCTTGGTTTAAGGTATTCATATCAACAATATCTTAAGAAAAATAATGCAAAACTTTATATTTACAAGGTTGGAAATCGTTAAAACCTGTAACACTCTATACTGGGTTTCCTGAAAAATCAAGAAAGGAACAGGGTAAACCAAAACCAGAATTCTTTAAATTTTCAATATATATAAATCACAAAATCATTTTTATGTGATTTATATATTGGTACTTTAAAAAGTTGATTATCTGCGTGGTGAATGAAATTTCCCCCAACTACAATATCTTGTGTAGGTCTTGATTCAGAAAACCCGGGACTTTTAATAATAGTGCTCCTGTCGAAATCCGGAATTTGTCGGCAACAAAAAATAGATGGTCTGGGTTTTTGAAGCAAGATTCTGATTAATCTCCAATTATGTAGCGAGTTTATTTTGTTGCGAGTTTACCCCGCCTGATCTCGCAGACCCCGCCTCTTATTTTTAAAATAATACCCCGCCAGCTTTTCGTATAGGCCTATCATAGATCTGAGGAGGTACCAGGTTTATGAAGACAGTTTTATTCATGGCCTGAACGACTTATATTTCTTGCAAAAGAAATGCCAATTAGACCACAAAAAGAGATATTCCTTGACTTCCTACCGTATTCTTATACCATGGAACCAGTTGTACCGTTAAAAATGACGTACAAACGTTTCCGCCTTACGGTGTTTATCTTTGATCCCCAAATGTGGTCAGCCTCCCTAAGTTAGAAGCTAATATTTTTTTCGAACAATTTGTTTATTGTACAAAAAATTTCATCCTTAAAAAGGAGTGTTATTTTTTGAATACATTAACTCGTTATAACGAGGAGGTCTATGCGACTAAATAAGAACCCTTATCCCCAAAGACGTATCACTACTGCTTTACTCCTTGCAGCCGGCACAGGAAGCCGCCTGTTCCCCCTGACACAAAAATCACCCAAATGCCTTACCCTTGTTAATGAAACCTCCATATTGGAACGATTGATCAAAAGCTTGAATCAACATGGTTTCAAGCGGCTGGTTGTGGTCACCGGCCACCTGGAAGACTGTATTCGTAATTTTTTAGAAATCCGAGCCGGGAAAATTAAAATCGAATATGTGTTCAGCCCATTATACAAAACAACCAATAATATATATTCTTTATGGATGGCTCGAGAAATTATCAATGAACCATTTGTGCTCATTGAAAGCGATCTTGTTTTTGATCCGTCTTTATTGACAGACATGCTTTACCCTGACAGGATTGCCATTGCACGAATGAAGCCTTGGCTGAACGGTTCGACTGTTACAATCAATCCATCCAACTCGGTTGATGCATTCCATAGTGATGCAAAAAATAATTCTGAACAAACCCGATACAAGACAGTTAATATTTACAGCCTTTCGGTTTCATCATGGTACCGGGTTATCGAAAAACTGAACCTTTATATTTTAGCCGGCAGGGTCAATGATTATTATGAAGCCGTGTTTCAACAAATGGTGGCAGAAAGATCATTATCTTTTCAAGCGGTCTTTTTTGACCATAAACCCTGGTATGAAATTGACACAATTGAAGATCTTGCATTTGCTGAAAAGCTGTTTCCAACAAAAACCAGCAAACCGCTTTCTGTTTATGATATAGAACCTGACCGTTTAGAAAATACAGACCTGTACCCCCGTAAATCCTTTGTTGAAGGAAGTCTATATGCCCGATCTTGATTATGAAAATCACATAGAAAAATATGAATTTATTTCCGGTCAACATGGCGGATACTATCGCCATGATTTTATTGATCATGCTTATTTATATAACCTTTACTTCCCGCCGGAAGAGGTTTTTACCTGCTTTAAAAACCAAATCCATGACCTTGTCCTGAACTACCCTGTTGCACAGGATGTTCTTGCTTCTCTTGTGGGTAAACTAATCAATCAAAAACCTGAGCACATTGTTGTCGGCAATGGCGCAGCCGAACTGATTAAAATTGTTTCAGGGCAAATTGCCCGAAAGATAGTTATTCCAGTGCCTTCGTTCAACGAATATGTAAATGCCGCACCCAAGGGATGCGCCATAGAGTTTCTCCTTGAGAGCCCTTCTTTTCAACTGGATGTGGATAAATTTGCGGCTCATATCATTAAAACCGGCGCAGATATTGCAGTCGTAGTCACACCAAACAATCCAACCGCCATAGCCGTTCCCAAGCCCGACCTGATCCGTCTGGCTGAGAAACTGTCCGACCATGACTGCCTTTTGATCATTGATGAGTCCTTTATTGATTTTGTTCAGGACCCCGATCAAAAATCTGGTCAGATATCTGGTCAGACATCCATGGAAGATCAAATCCAGACATATCCCAATATCGCTATTTTTAAAAGCATGAGTAAAGCATACGGTATCTGTGGTCTTCGGATTGGCTATCTTTTGACAAGAAACTCCAATTTCATAAAAGCTGTCCGCCAGGGCGTTCATATCTGGAACATAAATGGATTTGCAGAAGAATTTTTAAGGATTTTACCTGATTATCGCGACGCCTTCATTAAAAGCTGTGACCAGGTTAAAAAGGATAGGGATAGGCTTTACAAGGATCTGTCGGCTTTTCCAGGACTCACGGTTTATAAGCCGGATGCCAATTTTGTTTTTTGCCGATTGCCGGATATCGGGCCGAATGGTCCTGAACTAACAAAAAAATTATTTATAGAGCATAATATGTATATCAAACACTGTCAGGGTAAAACCATGCCCCATGCTGACCGGTATATCCGTATTGCAGCCCGAACAAAAGAAGAAAATACCAACTTGGTGGACGCGCTGGCATCCATCCTTGGGGATAAAAATAAATAAAGAGGACCTCGATGAGTACATCACAATCTAAACCTTCACACCAAACCGGAATGCTCTGGTTTGCAAAAGATCTTCCCAATATTTGTTCTCTTGCAGGGCTTTTATGTGCGCTGCTGGGGATATACTTTGCAGTGTTGAAAAACTTCCCTGCTGCCATTATCGGGATGATATGGGCAGTTCTTTTTGACTGGGGTGATGGAATTATTGCTCGAAAAATAGAGGGCCGAACAGATGAACAAAAAAATTTCGGAGCACAGCTGGATTCAATAATTGATATGGTTAGCTTTGGAATCTGTCCAGCTGTTTTCCTTTTAAGCTATGGAGGGTTCAGTGCTTGGTTTTTGCCGGGCGCATTTGTAATCGTCGCCACCGGCGCAATACGGCTGAGCTATTTCAATATTTTCGGTCTTGTAGACAGTACCACATACAAGGGGCTTGCCCTTGACAACAATATTATTGTTTTTGCTTTTGTTTTTCTGTTTGAATCTTTATTTTCCACTGCAACTTTTTCAATTATACTTTATATGATGTTCATGACCATGGCCGGGTTTAATCTTTCACCGCTGAGAACACCAAAATTTGCCGGCAAATGGTTTTATGTACTCATGGTTTATACTGTGGCATTGACAATTATCTATGGCTGGATATTATCAGCCTGAGTATAGCTCAACAAATAAAAGGTATGCAGATAGGAACTTTCTGGAAGATGCTCCAATTCCAATAACAGGGAAGCATTTGGGATTTGTATTATAGGCTTGAATTTTTAATAACTTTTTGGGCTTTTTTGACTAGATCACAAGGCATTAAAAAAAGCGAGGCTTTTGATGAAAATCAATCGGCTGATTACATTGCCCAGGACCCTGCTATCAACGGCAGCATGTTGTTGGCGTACAATGGGCGAATCAAAAGTTCCAAGCTGCAATTAAAAAAGGAAAAAAGTTGTGTATAATGCTGAATTAGATGATTCAATTTTAAAGAGAACAGATCCAAGAGTAAACGCTCATTTATACCAATTATTGAATGTCTTTCATAAAATATCCAAAAAATTTAACATTAGATATTGGGCCGAGTGTGGAACACTTTTAGGATATAAGCGACATGGTGGTATTATTCCTTGGGATGATGATGTTGATGTAGATATTCACCCCGATGATTTCTCTAAACTCTCTGATATTGAATTGGTGAAAGAAATATCTAAATATGGTTACACCTTATGTCCAATTTATTTGGGTTATAGGTTATGTCCCCAGAAATTACCAAGTTTTGGCAGGTCTGTGGAAAATGATACCACCCAGAATGTAGAATACAATTGGCCTTTTTTAGATATTTTCGCTACTACTTTTTTTGATAAAACAAGTTCTGGCAAACAGGATCACATACGTTACAAAGATCAAGACGCTTTAAAATGGTGGCCGGATTATTATCTAACTAAAAATGAAATAAAACTAAAAGAAGTGGAATTTGGTCCAGAAAACTCAAAAATAATAATTTCTATCCCCAACAAAATTGATGATTATTTAAATCGAATATTTGGTTTTGACTATATGGAAATTGCATACCAAGAGTGGGATCATGCAAACAATTGTGCTATCAAAAAACAAATTTGCAAAGTAATAGATAGAGAGCCGGGAAAGGTGATCTTCGCTGAAATGCCTTTAGATTAAATAAGTATCCTGTCTCAATATCTTGTGGTGAGAAACAATTAAATTTTGAATGTTCAGACTACATTATATGAACCAGAACCTGCGTCAAAGGTCATTTTTACGCAATAGTTTTTATAATATAACAAATTTATAGTTGCTGATTTTAAAAAATATTTTTCATGGTTTGACTGCTGTAAAATGAATCTCCAATTATGTAGCGAGTTTACCCCGCCAGCCTTTCGTATAGGCAGATTATTGACCTGAGAAAGTGTAAATTGTCCTATGATCGATCCTCAAACTCTTGGCAATTGATTAATATTGGGGTTTTTCTATGTCCGCCAAATAGAACATTTATCGAAATGTATTGCAGGTTCCGCAAAAGCAAAGGCGGCAAGAAATTTTTAAATCTATTCGAAGTCGCCTTGCAGTGCAGGTCTATTTACCTTGCAACGAACGGATTGCCTGGGATTTTTGTAAAAGTTCAAAGGCCTGGAATGTTAAAACTGCGGACTGTTTGAGGACATACCTGCCCGCAGTTTCCGCAGTTAAATGGAAGGCCTTTTAGAACTTTAACCTGAAGGTCACACGTAAAAAATCGTTCAGGCAATAGAGAGTGTAAGGTGATCAGGCCGGAACGGGTATGAATAGTGGGTCTTTTTGTTTTATATCTGGGGTGCCAAGTCCTGTGAAGATTTGTCCAGTTTTTCTTTTTCCATACCAACAATTTTTTGAAGATTCTTGTATGGGACATCTTTTTTCATGCCCGGACAGGAGTTTGCCATGGTATTCCAGTTTTCAGGATGCTTAATGATAGTTTGAATGAAAGGCCAGGCGTTGCACATATAGGGCTTTACCGGATGGATAGTGCATTGTTTGATTCTGTCAAAGAAAATACAGCATCCGTCTTTACCAAGTGTTAAAACATACCTTGACCCTGACGTGTCGCAATATCGGGCAACAAATTTTTTGGGATCAAGGTTCATATATGTTGAGATATTGATGATATTCTGTTTAGTAACATAGGTGCCGCCAAACCCGTTGCAGCATTCACCACATAGTTGGCATTCAAAAATATCATCGCAGGTCTTAAATTCAGAATCCATATCTTTTTTCCATTGCTTTTTGCATGGTCAGCTGGTCGATATATTGCAAATCACTACCCATGGGGATACCGGAAGCAATCCTTGTGATCCTGATCTTTGTTTTTTTAAGTTTTCCAAGGATATAGGAAGCGGTGGCTTCTCCTTCAACATTGGTTTTGGTTGCAAGGATAATTTCTTTTATTTTTTCAGGGTTTGCCCTTTTAAACAACTCCTTTATCCTGATATCATCCGGACCTATGCCGTCAATGGGAGAAAGTGCCCCCCCCAGTATGTGATAGGTTCCAAAGAATGCATTTGATTTTTCTATGGCAGCCATATCGGTCGGATTTTCCACAACACAGATACTGGTCTGGTCCCTTTGCGGATCAGAGCATATCCTGCATTTATCTTTGTCGCTTAAGGCAAAGCAGACCGTACACAGCCGAATGCTGCTTTTCAGTTCAATGATGTCGGCAGCCAAAGTCACTGCTTCATGATTCGGAGCATGAAGAATGTGGAGCGCAAGTCTTTCCGCCGTCTTTTTTCCAATACCCGGAAGCTTTGACAGGCTGTTGATCAGTTTTAAAATTGGCTCAGGATAATATCTCATATTTTTTAAAGACCGGGAATATTGAGTCCGCCGGTCAGTTTTCCCATTTCAGAAGAGACCATTTCCTGGGACTTGTTCAAAACATCATTGACTGCTGCTAATACAAGATCCTGAAGCATTTCAATATCTTCGGGATCAACTACTTCTTTTTCAAGAACAATGGATTCAATCTTTTGCCCACCATTGGCAATCACTTTGACCATACCGCCGCCTGAAGAGGCTTCAACAGTTTTTGTGGCAAGCTCAGCCTGAGTTTTCAGCATTTTTTTTTGAAGTTTTTGGGCTTGTTTCATCATTGAATTCATATTTTTCATGATCCTTCACTCCTATATTTTAATTAATTATTTCGCCGTTAAATATTTTTTGAGCTTCAACAACCAGCGGGTGATTGAAGTTTGCTTGTTTGGCTTTTATTTCAATTTTTTTTTTTCGGGTTAAATTATTGTTTTCGGAAAGTATTTTGATTATCAGGGATTTACCAAGAAATTCTTTGCATATGTTTTGCAGTTCATGCTTTTTTCTTTCAAGCCTTGTTTTATCAAAAGACGAACCATTTTTCAGTTCAACGATAATTTCACTGGTTTTGGTTTGAGTCACCTTCCCTTTGGAAAGAAGGGTAAACATAAAGGGGAGTGTCTGCTCTATTTTGTTTAAAAACTCCTGCCAGGTTCTTGTTGCGCGACTTTTATCGGGTTCCGGTGACGGTTTTAAACTTGCATCATACCCGGGTGTCACCACAGATTCTCTGACCGCCTGAATATCAGTGTCTTTCGTTGGATGGTTTTTTGCCGCAGGTTTTTGTGCCGGTTCAAATTTGTGCTGCGAGGTTGAAAGTTCGGAAGGTATCTGGTTTAAATTTATCTGCTTTGCAAGAATATCAAGCTGGTTAATAATCTTATCAATTTGTGCGCCAGGGTTTATTTGAAGCAGTTTTAACAGGACCATTTCAATAGCGGTTTTTGTATGTGATGAATATTTGACAATGGATTCTTCATCCAAAAGGATTTGTAAAATAGTGTTGATAAAACCACTGGACAGGACAGAAACCATTTGAAAAATTTTTTCTTTTTCAGAATCTGTGACATTGACGGCCGGGCTGCCCTTGCCACATATTTTAATTACACTCATGTTTCTGAAATGGGAAAGAATATCAGAATAAAATTTTTTCAGGTCAATTCCTGAATTGTTTATTTCTTCTATAATTTCGATGAGCCGGGCACCATCGTTTTCAAAGATTGCTGCTGATAGTTCATGCATGATTTGCCGGTCAAGGATACCAAGACCGTCCAACACACGGTTATGTTCAATTTCTTTGGTGTTGGCCGAGGATAATACCCTGTCAAGAAGGCTTAAAGCATCTCTTATGGAGCCGTCAGCTTCTTGGGCAATCAGGTCAAGGCTCTGTTTTTCAATACGGAACCCTTCCTTTTTGCAAAGATGCTGTAAATGGTTTGAAATCATTTCCAAAGAAATTCTGCTAAGGTCATGCCGTTGACATCTGGACAGGATGGTTGCCGGGATTTTGTGTGCCTCAGTGGTGGCAAAAATGAACATGACATGCTCAGGGGGTTCTTCAAGGGTTTTGAGCAGCGCATTAAATGCAGCAGTAGACAACATATGGACTTCATCGATAATATATATTTTATACTTTGCCGATGAAGGCATATAGGTGACATTTTCCCTTAAGTCCCGGATTTGATCTACGCTGTTGTTGGATGCCCCGTCGATTTCAAAAACATCTGTACAATGCCCTTCAATGATACCTCTGCAAATTTTACAATTGTTGCAGGGCAGGACTATCGGACCTTCTTTGCAATTCATTGCCTTGGCCAGGATCCGTGCAAGGGTTGTTTTTCCGGTGCCCCTGGGCCCTGTGAAAAGAATGGCATGGGCAACCCTGTCCTGCGAGATCGCATTTGAAAGGGTGGTGGTAACGTGGCTCTGCCCGACAACTTTGTCAAATGTCTGGGGCCTATATTTCAGTGCTAATACTTGATATGACATGTTATCTTAAATATGACTGGTTATGATCAGTGGCGGAGAAGGAGGGATTCGAACCCTCGGTACCCGGTTAGGATACACACGCTTT
>NZ_JAUWQB010000022.1 GCF_030611305.1 Desulfobacula sp.
ACCACTTTACTGTACCTTCAGCCATCTTATATTACTCCTTTGTAACGGGTTCCTTACGAGAACCACTTTGTTATAGAGCCGAGGTATCATTTGATACTTCGACCGGAAGTCTGGATGCCCAGACAAAATAGGTTATAGGTGCACCGCTTTTTTTCATTATCACCGGTTCAGCAACCCGGATAATTGTTGTTCTGCATTCTTCATCAGGGTATCGAACAAGTCTTTTACATTGGGAATATCATGGATCAGACCAATGCCCTGACCGCAGGAAATCACCCCCACATCCGTTTTCCCGTCATTAAACATCAATCTTACCTTATCGCCTGTAACTATGGAAAGCACTTCATCAAAACTGCCGCTATTTTGTTCAATTTCAAAACATTTTTGAGCGGCTGCATTGTTCCAGACCCTGTGAGTCGCCCCGATAGACCGCATGATGAGCATGGTATCCAGCTCAGATGCATCAAACAGGGCCTGCTTTAAATTTTCATGAATGGGGCATTCTTTGGTCAATAACAGGCGGGTTCCCAATATCACTGCCTCGGCGCCAAGACTGAGAAGTGCTGCGATTCCCCTGCCATCTGAAACACCACCGCCGCCGATCACTGGAAGCTTGACTGCATCTACAACGCTTGGAACCAAAACCAGCGTTCCGATATCCAGCTTGCCTGTGGCGCCCCCGTTTTCATATCCCACTACAGTGACAATATCTGCTCCCATTTTTTCCACTTTTCTGGCATACCGAATTCCCACACATTTATGAATCCATATCATGCCAGCATCTTTGAACCGTCTGCATAACTCTTCGGGTGCGGAATGTCCAGAAGTTTCGACAATCTTAACCCCTTTTTCAATCAGAACATCCAGATAATCATTGTTATCGATGGGCCGCATGGAAGGAAAAAGATTGAGATTCACCGCAAACGGCTTGTCCGTCAGTTGTGTGAGCCTGTCAATGGCCCGGGCAAACTCATCTTTTGTCTGGTAAATAGCCGATGCCAGGATACCAAGTCCCCCTGCATTGGATATGGCTGCGACAAAATCAGCCTTTGAAATAGACATCATGGCGCCGCCGATGATGGGGTGCTTTATGCCAAGTAATTGTGTAACACTGGTTTGTAACATGGTTCTCCTTTCCAAACTAATTCATCGGGGTAAAGATAAGGCTGTACGGGGTGATCAATTTTACAGGATCATATGACATTTTAGCTTGGCGAAGGCCTTTGATTCCAAGGTCCTGCTCCCGGTTCAGGTATTGACATTTATCTTTAAGATATTTTGCTGTTTCCTGGTTGATCACCTGAGCCGCCCCTTTAAAATCTATATCAGATTTCTCAAACTGGATATCATAGGTTAAATGGTTCATTTCACTGAAAACAGAAAAAGCAGCCACCTTGTTCCCTACCGTTATCACAAGTCCCTCCAGTCTCAATTCCTCAAAATGATCAAATGATGCCTCTATGGCCCAGGACTCCCGATCGAGTGTCTTGGATCGTTTTTTGCTCCTGTTCAGTTGATCCTGTGCTAACCTCAGGGCTTCTTGCCTGTACTCACCTTTTAACAAGTGTACTTCAAAATTAGGATTGTTTCGTTTAAACTGTGAGATCAGGTTCTTTTTTTTGTGGAGTTTTATCCCGGTAAGTTCACACAGGCTGGCAACATCATAAATGTATTCTGAATGATCACGTTCTTCTTTGACGATATAGTAATTTCCAATTTCAGGGAATTTTTTTAAATAATCTGATGTTAAAAGACTGAATTCAGGCGTAAGGCCCACATTTTTCAAATTTAATGACAAAATGACAAGTTCTTCAGGATAAAAGTCTTCGCCCAGAGGCATAAATGCACATTGAGATAAGCCGTCATAAATCAAAAGCCGTTCCTGGTAAAGGGTCCATGACAGTTTGTAAGCATCCTGCCAGGCATAAAGATTTGAAAAATTATACTCACAGGAAAAGGGCTTAAACGTATCAATATATGTTTGAATAAGCTCCCGGTCATTTAATTCAAATCGATTAAATTTGGAAAATTTTATTTTTTGCGGTTCCCGTAAAACCGCTCCAGCCGCAACCATTTTATCAATCCTTATATCTTAACGGAACATGATCTTTAAGTAATTCAAATCCAAGTTCTTTATAAAAGGAAGATGTTCCCGGCTGGGCGATAAGGCCGATCCAGTCAACATTGTTTTCCCTTAATTTTTCTATTAAAGTTTGAATAATTTTTTTACCAATCCCTTTGCCCCTAAATTCCTTTAACACCGTAACATCCTGAATATAAGCATCACTTGCAAGGTCGGAAAGGGCTCGACCCATTCCGATAAGTTTTTTTTTCCAAAAAACCCCCACAAAAAGAGCTGAATCTTTCACAATATAATTTAAAAATTCAGGCTGGCTGTCATAGGAAGACTCCCACCATCCGGCTTCTTTGTAGAGGTGGATCAAGTCCTTCATTGAAGCGGATTTAATGGGTTTTATAATAAGTTGTGTTGAAGGGTCGCCTGACATTTTTAAACACTTTTCTTTGATTTTATGGATTTAAACATCTTTTGGGCAAAATAAGGCAAAACAAAAGAGGCTTCATGTATTTTGGGACAATAATATTTTAATTGTTTTTGAAAATTTTCAGAAATGGCTCGACACGGCTTTTTTAGTTCCGGCCCCAGAGATCCGAGGCAAATACCGAGATGACCACCCGGATACGTGGGCACCAGAAAATAGGAATATGCCTGAACCTGAAACAGATCTTTTGTGATCTTCACAAGATTGGCAACACACTCCTTGTGAAGGAAGAAAGATTCGCCCTGGGTGGCAATAACACCGTTTTTCCGGAGGGCCGCTTTTAATCCTTCGTAAAACGGTCGTTCAAACAAAACTTCACCAGGGCCGATGGGATCGGATGAATCCACAATAATCACATCATATTTGTTTTTTTGGTCCTGAACCCAGGCACTGCCATCTGCTATATAAACCTTAAGTCTGGGATCATCAAATCCGCAGGCAAGATCAGGCAGAAATTCTTTTGATACCTTGATAACATCTTCATCAACTTCACAAAAATCAATATTCTTTACACAGTCGTGGCGGCCAACCTCTCTTAATATTCCACCATCACCCCCTCCGATGACCAGAACATTTTCAGGATTGGGGTGTGCAAATAAGGGGACATGGGCAAGCATCTCCTGATATACAAATTCGTCTGATTGGGTCAACTGAATAATTCCATCCAGAACAAGCATTTTCCCATGATTTTTGGTCTGATACATGTCAATTTGCTGAAATTTACTTTTTTTGCTGTAAAGAACTTCTTCTACTTCAAGGGATAATGATATTCCGGGCCACATGGGACAAATTTCCGAAAACCATCCGTCCTTTATTTTACTATAATTTTCCATCTTTAATTTATTGTCTCAAAGCGATCTGCATTTTATAATGATCCCCTTTGAAAAACGACATAGCCAATTCTGCGACCTCACGGGGCTCATAAAATTTGCAACTGAATATATCCAGATATATTGAATTTGAGGCATTGGCAAAATGGCCTGAAATCAAGGAGGTTTCAATGAACTGCGTCATGCTGAACCCTTCGACTTTTTCATCTTCTCCAAAATGGACTATCTGGCATTCCCCAAACCGCTTCATATCGATCAAATCACACAGATCATATACAAAACGTTCAATGCTTTTTGCATCCCGGATAATCTGCGGGTCACTGTCATAAATATCAACAGAGGTTAAGACCCCCCATGGGGTTTTTTTTTCATACTCTTTTTTCCAGGAGATCGGATAGATCTTTGAATTTTTAAGAATCTGGCTAACTTTTTTTTGCTCAAACGGCTTGGAAATAATTCCCCTGTTTTGATCGGAAGATATGACAACATTTTCAGATTCAAAAGAATCTTTCATGGAATTGATGGCAATTTCCAGGTCTATATTGTCTCCACAGGTAAATATATCAACGGCAGCATAATTATGTTCCGGCCATGCATGGACTGTAAAATGTGATTCTGCTATAACAACGACACCACTGACTCCCTGGGGCTTGAATTTATGAAACGAAGAGCTGATAATCGTTGCACCACTCTCTTTTGCAGCTTTCAACAACGCTTTTTCAACCCAGTCTTTGTTTAACAGGACTTTTGCTCCGCATTCATAATACTCAATGGTCAGCTGTCTTCCCAGGGAAAAACATGCATTCTGCTTAGAATTACCAACGAATTTAATATTTTTACCAAGCATTAATGCTGTCTCCGATAACGAATAAAAAAATATCTGGTACACCCTGCAAAACTACAGGAGTCCCAAAAAAAATGTTGCTCCTAATGATAAGACCTAAACAATGAATGATCAAGGGCAACAAACTATGTAAAATTTTGAATCAATATATTTCCATTATTGATTCAAATCTGGCAAACTCTGTATTTGTCGGCACGTTCCTTTTCTGTAAATTGTTTATCATAGCTTGAGCATTAAATCTTATATAAGAATTTGCCCGTAATTCATCATCCAAAGTTGTCACAATTAACCCGGGATTATATTTTTTAATATACTCTTCAATATACGGGTTGTCTTTTTCAATGATTTTTGCCATTTTCATGGATTCGATCACATAATCATGTCCGCCATAAATTTTGGTATCTTTCGGCAAAGAAATCAGCCGTTTCAAGGATTGGAAAAAAGCATTAAGATCACCAGAAAAACAATTGCCTATGGTCCCGTTAAACAAGGTGTCGCCAGTTACTAAAAAATCATCCGCCTTGAATGTCACCGAATCTTCCGTGTGACCAGGGGTGTGAAACACTTCCAGAATTTCATGATCCAGATAGATGGTTTGATCTGATTTGATCTGTCTGCAATCAATAAATTGAGCTGTTGTTTTTTTGAGCAACCCCTCATTGCCAGAGGTATGATCATAATGGGAATGGGTATTGGTGACATATTTGATATGGATATTGTTCTTTTCGGCAAAACCCAATATGTCTTCTACCCCCCCTGCATCAATGGCAATACCTTCTCTTGTCGAATATACCAGATATCCCAGATTGTCGGTTGAATATCTAAATTGCTGAATAAACATAAAAGCCCCAAGCCTAAACCCATGAATCATATAAACTTAAGTTATATGAACATCAGTTTTTCAATGAATATTATGGTTAATTTTGAACCTATTTTTACAAGATTTAATAGAAAATTGGAAGTGTTATTATCAAATGACTATACATAATCTGCCAGAAAATAAATTTAGGGTTTTTAAACGTGCTGGTTCACGCTTAGCACAGGACATGCCGATCGAAGAACCACCTGCTCAGTTGTACGCCCCAAAAATGCCTTTCCAGAATCACTATTTTTTGTGTGATGGGCTATCACGATAAGGTCACCGCTTGTTTTTCTTGTAAATTTTAATAATTCAATATAGGGGACTCCCTCCCAGACAGCAATATCAAAATTATCAAAATTTTCCATTTGAGAAATATATAGCTCTTTTATCTTTGTCTTTGCTTTTTTTATTTGATCTTCAATTTGTTTTTGGCTAGAAATGACGGAAGGTCCGGATGATTCAATATCCAATGCATGGAAAATATGCAGTTTACACCCGACATAATCGGCCAGTTTATATGCGAATTGAAAGGCGGACATGGAAGCGTTTGAAAAATCCGTTCCAAAAACAATCTGGTTAAAATACCAAAAACATGTTTCACAAGACCTAGCAATACTCAATACCGGACAATGCGCTTTTGTTGCAATCTTTTGCAGAATTTTTCCAGCAGGTTCTTCCTTTTGAGCATGGGCGCCCAAAATTATGCAATCCACTTTGTTTTTTAGCGCAAATTTAAGAATTTCTTCTGAAGGTTTTCCTTCAATAACCTTATATTCAGGATCTCTTGATTCCTTAGATAACGAATCATATCTCTTTTTCATTCCTCCTTTGACCATCGCTAAATAATCAAGCCCTGAAAATTCCTTTTCTTCTGCCGATATATCCGAAACAAACGGACAGGTTCCCTGCGAGAAATCCGTATCAACGTGGAGTAGAATGAGCTTAGAACCATATTTTTCCGAGAGTTCAAAAGCTGTCTTTGCAGCTATTTCGCAGACAGGAGAAGCATCTGTGGCAAATAATATCTTTTTAAACATAACGACCTCAAAGGAACGACTTATGCGTTTTCACAAATGATCCTTTAAACTGGTGTTTTTAACTCAAAAGGTCTGAAATTTTTTCCATAAGCTTTTGAGCATCAAAAGGCTTACCAAAAACGGCCGCCGCCTTTGGAATCGAATACTTATGGCTTGACAAACCACTAATAACGATGACAGGTGTATTGAAATCCTTTGATTTGCTGACTTTTCTGAAAAACCTGGGGCCCCATTCTTCAGGCATTTCAAGATCAAGTGTAATCAAATCCGGCTTTTCAGCCTTAAACATATCAAGCGCTTTCTTACCATCAACCGCAATACAGATTTCATACCCATTGTCAGCAAAAAGTGTTTCCAGATATTTTGTTATGGCCGGATCATCATCCACGATCATAATTTTTTTGCTCATTATGCCCCTCCTTACTCTTTAATATGGCATTCACCACAAAGTACCGGTCCCTTGTTTTCCTCAAAATGACAGTCCCTGCATTGTTTATGATATGCAACCGAAAGAGAAATAGAATTTTCCTGATCAGGCTTCAGGGAATGACAGTCGGAACAAAGACTGTCTTCGCTGGATTCATCCTCAACCAGTTCTTTACCTTCATACACATGATGACAAACGGCACAATCATCTATCTCTGCCATTTCATTATGATCGTCATGCTCAAACACGGCACTTGGCCTTTGCGGCTTTTCAAACACGGAATTATCCAATCTTTCAAGTTCAGTATTGGAAAATGCATATACTGCCGTGAATATAAACAATATGAAACCCATAAAAATAACTTTCTGTTTCATCTTACTCTCCCGGTTTATAGATTTTCTTTTCCATGGTTTCATAAATGATATCTCCTAAAAACTTTACTTCCATGTTCAGATCATAATGATGAACAATATCTTCAAGCCCGCTGTGACAATTATGGCAGGGAGCAATCAAAACCTCGGCACCGGTTGCCTTTAACTGTTCTGCTTTTACTCTGTTGTTCACCATACGTTCCCCTTTATAAGGAGGGCCGCAGTTGATCACACCGCCGCCTGCACCGCAGCAAAAATTATGTTCCCGGTTCGGTGTCATCTCTATAAAAGATTCGCACAGCATATTTGTCACTTCCCTTGCCATATCGTGCAATCCCCTTCCTCTGGAAACGTTGCAGGGGTCATGGAGGGTAACGGTTTTTTTAAATTTTTGGGCAATCTTGATCCGGCCCGATGTCAGCAACTCATGATAGAATTCCAGGGCATGGACAACCTCAAAAGGAGGCATTGCCCATCCGATCCAGCGGTTTCCCACATCATAGGTTGACCGGAAAGCATGACCGCACTCACCCATGACAATACGTTTTACCTTGAGTCTTGCTGCTGTCTCATAAAATGTCCTGGCAATGCGGCCTGAAATTTCATTATCACCTGTAAACATGGCCATATTGCTGTTATCCCATCCCGGACTTGAGGGCATGGTCCAGTTAATCCCTGCTGCATGCATAATGGTAGCAGCCTGGTATAACAACCCTGCCTGGAATTTAGGTTCCGGGGCGATAACCGAATACATGACATCGGCACCCTCTTTATCCAGCGGGATTCTCAAATTCTCAAACTCTTCCCTTGCATCCTCTTCCTGCCATTGAAGGGTATCAATCCATTCATCCTCTTTCACCCACATCTGGTTCATGGTGGCGGAATGGCTGTTCACAGTGTCCTGAATATATAAAGGGGTTATTTCAAGCTTGTGGCAGATTCTTCGCACCAGCAGCATCAGATAAGCAATGTCAATACCAAAGGGACAGTACATGGAACACCGCTTACAGACATTACATTGTGTCTGGGCAATATGAACAGCCCTTCTTAAGAAATCTATTGATACTTCCCCTTTTTTCTCCAGCATTTCCCAGATGGTCTGTTTTACTTTACCAGCCGGGGAAAAGGCCGGATCACGGTCATTGGAAAGGAAATACAAGCAGGCTTCCGCACAAAGACCACAATGCATGCAGGTTTCCACATAGGCTTTAAACCTGGGGCCGGTCTCTTTCTGCAGCACCTGGTTAATGGTATTTTTTATTCTTTCCGGTGTAAGTCTGGCCAATCCCGCTTCAACAGCTTCATCTGTCTTTCTTTCTTTCACAACAGGTGAGTCATCCTTTGTTTTTATCTCATTTGGCATTTTCATCTCCTTATCGCCTGTTACCAGTCTTTTGCATGTCTGACATTTCCAAATTCAGATCCCATATAAGCCCTTGTCAGGGGAGCCACAATCATGTGGGAAAATCTTGAGAACGGAATGAGAATAAGCATAATCTCACCTGAAATCACATGGGCGATGACCATTGGTCTGTATAAAAAAAACTGGTGATATGCCAGAAAGCCTGTAATAAAAGGCAGTGCGACAATTAAGATCAATATATAATCCTTGGTCGAAGTTAAATACTTTACTTCCGGAACCATAACTCTGCGGATGGTAAAAAACACCAGAGCAAGAACAACCATAACCGTTAATATATCAGCCAAACCGTCATCCAGGGCAATCCAGGAAACCTGAAACGCCTCATTGACTAAAACAATATGGGATGTCAAAAAAATGGGAACTATAAAGAGAAGCAAATGGAAGATATAGGATATTGAATAAAATACCGGGCTTTGTCTTGTACTTTGAGGAAAAAACGGGATTAACCAGGCAAAGATTGATCTTAGGCTGTGTTTAAGGGTCATATAGGAATAAATATATGATTCCCTGGCATTAACATCTTTGATAATAAGAACAATTTTAAGTATCAGACCAAGGATGAAAATCAGAAAAGCAATCCAGACCATTGGCCCCATAATAAAATCGATAAAGGCATTCATATTTATCTCCTTTGAAACATCCTTTTATAAAATCTTGTCCGTTGACATGATCAGCCGTTGATACACACCGTCTTTCACGGCTTTTTGCAAAATTTTCGTGTTATCCGGACTGATCACGGGTGTTGCCATAAAATCATATCCATTGGGGATCACTATATTGTTTACAGCCAGAAAGTATTGGCCCTGCCGTTCGATAACGACACAAACAACCTTGCCATCTGAACTGATACAAGGAGTAAACACCTTATCTGCCGAAAGATCCCATTTTTTTTGATTGACCGCAAGAGTCCAGAACCCTTTGTCCTTGAGAACAGCAACCAGGGTAGAACCGTCTTTGGAATAAAAAAGATCGGAAATCATCTGGTCCGCCGTCATATTCCAGGGCTGATCATTTTGTGCAATGGTCCATTTCCCAAACTTGTTGGATGCAATTGCGGCAATATTTCCGGTTTTTTCCGAAACAACCATTTTCCAGATTTGGTTGTATTGAGTCTTCCAGAAAGGTTGACCATCTTTATAAAGAGCCCATTTGCCACCTTCTTTTACCGGTGCGACTACTGAATCTTCTCCTGAAAGAAACACAGGTTTCCATACAGATTGGAATTTTTTATCCCAGGCTATATCATTGACAACAATGGTATAGTCAGTTCGATCCAGCCGGACACCATAGGCAACATTTTTTCCACTTGAATCAAAGCTGATATCCCAAATGTTCAGAAAATTCTTCTCAATTGCCTTTCCATTAACAGCACAGGAAAAAATCCCTTGCTTAAAAACTTCAATGTCCGCCTGTGCCATTGGCGACACCTGTACGACAGCAGCTACGCTTCCTGTATCACTCAACACCATTTCATTGATATTGCCATACATCTGGCCCCAGGGTTCATCGTTGACAGCCATTCCATATTCCATGTCTTTTTGAATGGCCAGACTCAGGCTTGAACCGTCTTGATTCACCTGTAAATCCCAGATAAAATCAAACCAGTTCTCCCATTCATCACCACTGATGCTCAATGTCCATTCCTCATCACTGCTGACGCAGGCGGCAAATTTTCCATCAGGCAGTGGTCTCAAACTCCAGGCCTTGTCATACTCATTGTCCCAGGTTTCACCATTTTCACACACTGTGAACACACCTTCCTCGACATTTACAATGCTGGCAATGGTTTCTCCATCTGGACTGACATGGGATTCCTCCACCCAGACAAACCGGTCTTCCCACTCCCGGACAGGCACTTCTTTTAAATCCGTACTCCAGTCAAAAGATTTGTTTTCTTCCATTTTTATCTCCGAATTTTTCTGATAAACGCTCATTATCTTTCAGATTCGTTGTTCATTTTGTTAATTCGTTAATAATTGTATCCAAAGAAGCTACAGTTAAGGGCTTTTCAATGAATCGATCTATTCCGGCTTTGAGTATTTCAAGTTTAAGATCATCATTAACAATCGTTGCCATTAGAACTCTTGTAATGCCCGGATTATTTTTTGCAACCTGGTTCAAAAATTCAACACCATTCATATCCGGTAAAAAATAATCTGAAATCACCATATCAATTTTTTGATATTTGAGAGAATTTAAGCCTTCAGACGCTGATTTAAATATTAAAAAATCCATCTGACTGCTGTCAAAGAAAATTTTTAAAGAATCACGAATATGCTCATCATTATCAATAAGCATAATTCGAGGTGACTTTTTTATTTGTTTCGCCATTTAATCCTAATAATTAATTATTAAAACTTTATACCATTGTAAGCAGAAACCATGCCAGAAAAAAGGTTTGTGGATTTAATTTATAAAACCAGCACCTTAGGAGGTTTGGTGTTGAATGCTTATTTAAAAATATATGAATATTTATAAATAATTCGAAATTTATTTAGAAATTTTTCTAATTTTAGAAATTTTTAGAAACCTTATTGATTTATGAGAATGTATCGATTATCATCAACACTTCCTCCCTTCACAGCGGATAATGCTTTTGACGTTTATCAGCCACTGTGAACCTTGCTACAGGTCATTCCGTTTTGCCCTGACCGAAATCAGTGGTAAATGCTTTAAAAAAGGCCATGATCTGTTTTGTTTTTTCTCCTGGACAACCTGATGCCACGGTCATGTCGTTGACCTTGATGACGGGTACTATTTCCTTGTTGGATGCACTAATAAAAATTTCATCCATTTCCAGAAATTCCGCAAGTTTCATATGACGCATCTCAAGCTTAAGGTTTTCCGGAATCAGCTTGAGGATAATATCTCTTGTAATCCCCGGCAAGATGCTATCCGGAGGAGTAATGATGGTGGTGCCTTTGATGGCAAAAATATTGGTGGTGGTGCCCTCCAATACCCGCTGGTTCCGATCAACATAGACTGCTTCTACGGCCCCGGTCTTGTGGGCTTTCTGTAATGCAAACACGGCTGACAAATAATTGACACTTTTGGCGGTGGGGATAAATCGTTCTATATCAACGGTGATAATGGATGCACCGGCTGTATACCACCAATCCGGCAACCGAAGTTTGGGGGTGACCATGACCATGAGAATCCCGTTACCCTGGGGAGTCACCCCGTCCGGGCTCACACCGCCGGTATAAACCAGCCGGATATTGGATTCACTGTGATGGGGATTCCTGTCAATGGTTTCCCGCACAATTTTACATATTTCTTCGTTGGTGTGCAAAAATTTCAGACCGATTTCCTTTGCCGAATTTTCAAAACGTTTAACATGCTCTTTAAGATAAAAAGGGCGTTTGTTGTAGGTAATCAGAAAGTCAAATACCCCGAATCCCCTTAAAACAATAATATCCTTGACAGGAATCCGGGCATCCTCATCATCAATAAATTCTCCATTGACATAATATGTGTCCACTTTTTTACACCTGTTTATTTATGTTCTACTATTCTGTAAGCACGAGATTGTTTCGGTGAATGATTTCATCATAGTGCTTACCACCAAGACACGCTTCTATTTGGAACGTTTTTAATCCCTTGATCAAATTGATATCAGAGGATCTGCAATTGATTGAATATCCATTTTTTCCCTTAAATTAAAATTCCAATTCTTTTGGCCAAAGATTCATTCATCCATTAAATTCGTTACCCTGTCAAGGGGAAAACCCAAGGTAGGCAGGAGGCAGAAAATCAAAAATTTGCAAAATTGCCGAACCATGGTTATGTTCAGTGAAAATAACAGCAGAGATATTATGCCTTGAAATTTAAAAGGAACTGACCATGACAGATAAAGCTGCCCAGTTAATTAAAAACATCCCTTTTTCCACACCTGTGGATATCGTTAATCTTGTTGATTATGAAGAAGGAAGAGTTGTCAGTAGAACCCTTTCGAGCAAATCCCACGTCAACATCACCCTGTTTGCCTTTGATAAGGATGAAGAGATCAGTGCCCACACTTCCCCCGGAGATGCAATGATTCAGGTTCTGGATGGTGAAGCTCTTATCAACATTGATGGCAAAAAAATCAAAGCAACCAAAGGACAGGTGGTGGTCATGCCGGCAAATGTGCCACATTCCGTAACTGCCTGCTCTCAGTTTAAAATGCTTTTAACCGTGGTGAAACAGGCTGTTGCCATCAGTGGCATGTAACCGAGGATTACTTATTTGATATCTTTTTCCATCGGTATCTAAAGGTGTGATGGTTCATATTTAACAATCTTGCGGCTTTGCTTTCATTGCCTTTTGAGAGTGCCAAGGCTTGTTCCATAAATTTTTTTTCAGTATTTTCAAGCAATTTGTCAAGATTAATCCCTTCAGGACCGAGATCCTGACGTGGCTTAGGTTCAGATATGCCTTTATCATTCAACGAACTTGACGAACCCTTTAACCCGTCCAGTTCAAGCCTGTCGGTTTTTGCAACAAGTACCGCCCGTTCGATCATGTTTTTTAGTTCCCTGGCATTGCCTGTAAACTCATATGATAAAAGATGTTCTTCGGCCTCTTGTGAAAATCCTTTTAAAGTTTTTGAAAATTTTTGATTAAATTCATGTAGAAAATGTTTGGCAAGGGGCATGATATCCTCTTTCCTCTCGTTTAGGGAGGGGATTTCAGCCTTGATCACACACAACCTGAAATATAAATCTTTTCTGAATTTTTCCTTTTTAACAAGCTCTTCAATCTTTTTATTGGTTGCAGAAACAACCCGGGTCCGGACATGGTATTTTTTTGTTCCCCCGACCTTATAGAATTCACCAGTCTCTAAAAATCGCAAAAGCTTTGCCTGTCCTGCCAGGCTCAAATCCGCAACTTCATCAAAAAAAAGTGTGCCGGCATCTGCCTCTTCGATAAAGCCTTTCTTTCCCTGTTTGTTTGCACCGGTAAACGCACCGGATTCATACCCAAACAACTCTGATTCAATCAGGTCTTCCGGAAAGGCTGAACAGTTGACGGGAATAAATGGCCCTTGGAAAACAGGGCTTCTGGCATGGATAGCCTTTGCAATAAGTTCTTTCCCGGTGCCGGTTTCTCCCAGAATCATAATCGGCGTATCAGGACTTTTTGCGACCATATTAATGAAATCCATTACATCTTCAATATTCTTGCTTTCCCCGATAAAACAGGGTTGGTTATCCTGAAGAAACTTTTCCTGGAGAATTTTTACCTCTTTGATAAGTGCAATTGATGAAATCGCTTTTTTAATGGTCAGTTCCAGGATATCCGGATTAATGGGTTTTAAAATAAAATCAAATGCTCCGATCTTCATAGATTGGATCACCATGCTGATATCTTCATAGGCGGTGATCATAATGACGGGTATGTCATTTGTTTTTTCTTTTACAATTTCAAGGGCCTCTATACCGTTCATCACAGGAAGACCAATATCCATTAAAACCAGATCCGGTGTTCTATTCTCAATAGACGCTAAAAATGATTCTGCATTTTCGAAAAGACTTACATTAAATTCATTCGAAAGTGTTATATCAAGGGCATCCCTGATGATCTCTTCATCGTCGACAATGGCAATGGAATACTTTATCATAATAACCTGATTACACCTCTTTGTTTTTTAAAGGCAGCTCAATGATGAACTTGGCCCCTCCATTTTCTGACGTCTGACACTTTAGCGATCCCCCGTGATCTAAAATAATACGATGACAGATACTCAATCCTATACCCGAACTGTTGGATTTTGTCGTATAAAAGGGATCGAAAATTTTTGACTGTTTTGATAAGGGGATCCCCGGGCCTGTATCTCGGATAGTGATGACAACATGATCGTAATTTTTAAACGTTTTCAGGATGATTAATTTTTCGCCCTGAAAGTCTTTCATAGCTTCTGCTGCATTGGTTATCAGGTTTAATATGACCTGCTCTATCAAATGAGGTTCTGCAAAGCATTTTGGGATGTTCGGATCAAGATCTTTTTCAAACCGAACTCCGTTTTTTCTTAATGTAACCGATGTCAGTTTTGTAATTTCCTCAATATAATCATTCAAATTAGCCATAATAAATTGAGGCTGACCCGGTTTTGAAAAATCCAGTACCCGCTTGATAATCGATTCGATCTTATATGAAGCAAATTCGATTTTATCAATAATCGATACAACTTTAGTGATATCCCCCATTTGATTATAGATTTTTTTTAACGCCTTTAAATAAATATATATTCCAGATAACGGGTTTCGTATTTCATGGGCAATACCGGCGGTTACTCTCCCAAGGGAGATCATTTTGTCTTGTATTCTTAAAAAGTTCTCAGCTTCTCTTGAATCCGTGATGTCCAGAATATTGGTTAATACGGATTCAACCCCCAGATAATCAATTTTGGTCGCGCTTAGAAGGGCCCATCGGATTTCCTGGTCTGTCTTATCTTTCCCGGCAGGATTATATCTGAAATCGGTTTCAATACGCCTGATTCTATTAGACAGCAACTCAGTATACAATTGTTTTATTCGGGCCCGGTCTTCTGAATATACGTCTAAAAACTCAGGGGGATCTAACACTTCGCTCGTTAAACCATGAATTTTTCTAGCCCCATGATTTTTATAGACAACTTTATTGTTCTGTGTGATAGAAATACTATTCAATGAGTTCTCTATCAGGGTTTTAAACCGAATCCTGCTTTGTTCAAGGTCTTTTTCTGTAAATTTTCTTCTCTCTTCCAAATCAAGACGATACAGGCTAAAGGCAATATCATCTGAAATTTCTTTCATAATATTCTTTTCAATGTCATCTGAGGCAAGCTCTTTGGGTATGGACACAACCATAAAACCATAGTTTTTCTTCTCATATTCCAGCCGGACGGCCAAAGCGCCTCTGTTGGAATAGTTTTTTGAGAGAATACACTGGGTACATTCCTTTACAGGATCGTTGACAGAAAAAACTTTTTCTGAAAAAAGTGTATGCTCAATGCAACGAGTAAACTGTTGATTTTGAATATTTTTTTTAATGTTCTCAAGCTGAGATCCAATCCCGGAATCTGCGATGAGATCAATAGTTTTATCAGACTCGAACAACCCGATCCAGGCATTATAGTATCCTCTTTTTTCAACCAGGATATTACAAATACCTTTAATTAGTTTTTCTCGGTCATTTTCATTGATCAGCAGTCTTCCAACATCCCTGATGGTTCTCAGAACAAGATTGAGACGTTCAATTTTTTTAATTTTTAAGTCTTTCTCCACAAAAGATCCTTACAAGTCAAAAACATTAAATATTATCCACTTGATTATTTGTTTTTTGCCCTAATGACAAGGAAAAACCAAAATTTATTTTTAGATTTATATGTAAAAAATTTCCGGATCTAAATTATAGAAGGGTTGTAGTACATTGATCCATTGTTTAAAGATCAAGTCAATTGGTTTGAAGTCTTTTTTTAAATAGTGTTTGAACGAAACCCGCCAATTCCACTGGTTACTGCCCCGGCATCAGGTTTTTGATAAAATTTAGGATATATCACGATGCCGGCATTTGAATGCGATGATTTAAGAAGCTTCCCGAGTATGATGCCTGCACCAAAAAACAAAAGCAGTCCAATCCCATTAAGCCAAGGCATATATGGACTGTCACTGCCGGCAATAAGCAAACCTGCAATCCAGGCTGTTCCGGTAACCCATATGAAACATTTTTCATATATTGTTTTTTGAATTCGTTGCATTTACATACCTCTTGTTTTAAATATCTCACAATTGTTGAAAAAACTAAACACAGCACTCAAAAAAAATCTACCTGTATTCTCGACAACTCCAGATGATCTTGCCGATAATTCTTACTTTATCTGTCTCTTCTCTCTTGAGGTAGATAGGTTCATAGTCCTTGTTGTCACTGCAAAGGACCAGTTTGTTGGGATGTTTTTCCAATCTTTTTATTAAAATCGTGTCTTCCACACCCACTGCATATATAGCCCCGGCAAGTATATTTTTTTGAGATTGATCAATCAGAACGGTATCACCCTCTTTTATCACCGGTTCCATACTCTGCCCGAAAACTTCCATGGCAACCATATGGTTGGCAGACCCCTTGCCTGCCAGCCACTTTGTTTGAAAGGAGAGATAATTCGTTATATTTTCTTCACAGTCAAAAGACCCGGTGCCTGCAGACAGTCTTGCCACCACTTTTGGAATATATTTAAATTCAACATCACTGCCTGATTGTGTATGAATAAACACGTTTCCAATACCGGTCTCAATCCATTTGGGGTTAAAACCGAATTTCCTATACAGCTTGACAATCCATTTATCCGGGATCTTATTATTGTTTCTTGCATGCGTTATTCCGGACCTGTTAATTTCGAGCTCTTTTGCAAGCTCTGACTGAGAACTGATACCTGTAGCATCAACGATTCTCCTCATTAATGCATCTATTTTATTCTCAGTCATATGATCCTTTCAATTATCCATCCAGTTTAGATTATCTTCTTTTTTTTCACATATGATGAAAAATTGCAACACTTTTTTTATTTTTTCCCAACTTTTGTCTGAGTTGAAGCACACTATATTTTTTCAAGGGAGCTTGTAAATTGATAAGATAACTTATAAAAATTATATAATGACTATGACGAATGATATAAGAGATCAGGCCTATCTATCCGGAAGTGCGGTGCAGAAGCTGAACTTTGTAAATGATTCAGGTCGCTATATCTTCCGGAAACATTACCGGTCGGGCTTAAGGTCTCACATTTTTGAAATTCTCATGGCCGAAGATGTTCTAAAGGAAACTTACGGACTGGACATGGATGGCGTACGAATGTTTCCCAGGGCCAAACCGAAAAAAATGTTCAGAATCTTAAGAAACAAGTTTGAAAATAAAGAAGAGATTTTTTACGAAATAAAAAAATATCACATATTGTTAAAATTTCTGGGGCCGGGGTTCATTGCAGAATCTGATGAATTTATTGTTGACTATACAGGAGCAGGAACAAGCCAAATTGTCCTGTGCGGTCTTCAAGAATATATTGAAGGAGAAATGCTTGACCCCTGGAGATTGTTCGGTGAAGACTACTTACGGGATTTGTTCAAATTCAATATACACGATGATTCTCAACTTCAGACATTGGTTCGAAAGGCTCAGAAAAATATAGCGGAATTCGTTAAAAGAACCCGGCAGATGATCACCGATACGGGACATATTCCTGACCTTGCAGGTGTCGGCAATCTGATATTAACCCCTGATGGGGCTCTAAAACTGGTTGACATCAACAATATTGTTAAAATCAAACTTGACGATTCGATCCTTATCGATGATAAAGGATATCCTTCCTGTGATATATCAGTCGAAGTTCTGTCTATCCTTGAACGGAAAATTCTTCAAAAAGATATCCATACGGATGACCCGCTTTACCGGCTTTTTTTATCACCAGAGAGAAAAAAGAAAGTAAAGGCTCTTGAAAAAGAGTTCTACAAAAAATTTTACGTGGACAAGGCCTGGCGCTCCTAATCTGCTTTATTCAGGTTCCGCAGGATTTCCTGGTAATGGAGCCTTTCCTTGTCCTGGAAAAAAATCCCGACACCATAGGGCTCATTTTCAGCCATCCGCATGGCAGTCTCCATATTTTTTTCTTCTTTGCGCCGATTTAACTCGTATACCTTCTCGTTAAGATTCTTCCAGGTCTTGTTTTCCTTATCAAAGGTCACGCATGGGGTCAAAATCTGGATAAAACTGAACCCTTGATGCAGTGTTGCCTCTTTGATGATTTGTTTTAATCCCTGGGGATCACCTGCATACCCTCTTGCCACAAACGATGCGCCATAGGAGAGTGCAAGCTTAATAGGATTCAATGGGGTATCCGGATTTCCCGCCGGGTGGGAATTGGTCCTCATTTCATAGGGTGTTGTTGAAGAAGACTGGCCTTTGGTCAACCCGTAAATGGAATTATCGAACAGCAGAAAAGTGATATTGATATTTTTTCTTGCCACATGGGGCAGATGCCCGCCGCCGATACCCAGGGCATCCCCATCCCCTGCAATGGCAAACACGGTCAGGTCTTCTCTTGCAAGCTTTAATCCTGATGCCACAGGAATGGACCGTCCATGGAGGGTATGAAAGCCATAGGAATTGATAAAAATCGGGGTCCGGCCAGAGCAGCCAATACCACTGACGGTTACAATATTTTCATGTTTTAAATCCAGTTCCCTGCAGGCCTTGTAAAAGGCATCGACGATTCCAAAATAGCCACAGCCGGGACACCAGGTAGGAAGATCTGCCGACCGGTATTGTAAAAAATCAATGCCTCTGACTGTCTCTAATTTTTCATCCAAATATGCTGATCTGATTACTTCCATTACATTTCCTTCATTTTTTGAAGAATATCTTCTGAGGCCATGGGGCGGCCGGTGATAAAATTGAGTCTTTCAACATGTCTTTTTAGAATCTGGGTTGCAAAATTGGCAAATTGTCCTGAAAAGTTCAGTTCTGGAATAAGAATTTTTTTACATTTATCTGCAAACTCAATCAACGCTTTTTCAGGAAAAGGCGACACCATCATGGAGCTGAAAGAAGATGCATTGATCCCTTTCTTTTGAGCAGACATGGCAGCCTCGTGAGCTGCCCCTGCGGATGATCCCCAGGAGATAACGCCAATGTCAAATTCATCCCTGTCAATTATCGATATTTCAGGTGCAGGTGCTTCTGAAAGAACCGTGTTGAATTTTCGAAATCGCTTTTGGGTCATTTCCAGATGACCGGCCTCACTGTAATTTGGCCTGCCAGACGCATCATGCTCCAGTCCAGTTGAAAAGAACATGCCGCCGGGTGTTCCGGGAATGGCCCGTGGTGAAATACCGTTTTTTGTAATCTTATATCTCTGGTAATCTTTAAGATCATTTTTATCCGGTGCAATATTGGCATCAAGGTATTCTGAAAAAGGCTTTTCCGGAATATTAATATTCCTGATACTGTTGGACAGAAAAAAATCGAGCAACAGCACCACAAGGGTCTGGTATTTTTCAGCAAGATAGAGGGCCAGAACCGTTGCCTCATAGCAGGACTTTGTATCAGTGGGTGCAAGGACAATTCTCGGGCAGTCACCCGTCCCTCCTGATACAGCACTATTAAAATCGCTCTGCTCTGTCTTGGTCGGCATGCCGGTGGAAGGCCCAGCCCTTTGTGAGTCAATAATCACTGCCGGCACTTCTGCCATGACGGAAAGCCCTGTGAACTCTGTCATCAGGGCAAACCCCGGACCGGATGTTGCTGTCATGGCACGTTTTCCACCAAACCCTGCACCAATGACAGCACCAATGGCTGATATTTCATCTTCTGTCTGCAACAAGATTCCCCCATGCTTTGGCAATTCCCTGCTCAATATTTCCATAATTTTTGTCGCTGGGGTTATGGGGTATCCTGCATAAAATGAGAGGTTGGCATCCAGGGCCGCTTTTGCCACCAGTTGATTGCCGTTGATAATAAGTTTTTCTTTCTGTTTGGGCGAGGTTATACCTTTAAAAGAGTATGGATCAATCTTTTTAATATTCTTCTTTGTCCAGCTATATCCTTCCAAAAAAGAATTCACATTGGAATCAATCACAATCTGTTTCTTTTTTGCATAACGTGCTTTTATAGAATCGGTAAACCCGTGTTTATCTACATAAAAAAGAGCTGCCAAAGCACCCAGAGCGACCATATTCATTCCTCTTGCATTACCTGTCGCTTTATGAGCCAGCATATTTAAGGGTATCCCGTAGGAAATCATACCGGGTTTTGTCCAGCCCACCACACTTTTATCCTCTTTGTGGGGTCTTACCGGTTGACTGTCATAGATCAGTATGCCGTTTTCCTTTAAAGTGGACAGCTGAAATATGGAGTGTTTGTCGTTTAATGCGATTAACACATCTGCAAGCTTACCCGGAGAGTAAATACGGCTCGTACTGATCCTTGTGTGGGCCACACATTTTCCAAACCCCCTGATTTCTGCCGGATACGAATCAAAAGACATGATCTCAAATCCCTGACCGCTCATGAAACGGCTTAGTATTTCTCCGGCGGAAATGGTTCCCTCGCCTGCGCTACCACAAATCTCAATAACTATATTAATATCTTTCATTCATCATTATCCTTGTTTGAGCATTAATTTTAAGACTCATCATCAATATCTTCCCACCAGGTGGTCTTAATTTTCACGCCTTCCAAATCAAAATATTTTCTGCCGACAGATTCCATAATTTTATGATCTCCCAAAAGATTAAAGGCTGCCACTTCTCCCTGGACCACGGCATTGGGCCAGCCAATGGATGTTGTATAGCTTCTTATGTTGGGATGATAAATCTGGGCACATGATCCACAGGCATAAATGCCGTCAATATTTGTCTTTAAATATTCATTGACCAGAATACCGTGATCAATATCAATACCTGATCCTTTCGCAAATTCAATATTGGGATTCAACCCGTTAAAAGAGAACACCATATCAACGTTTTTTTCGATCCCCTTTTGAGTTTTTACCCTGTATGATCCGTTTTGCTCATCAATTGTTGAAATATCGTCTTTAACAATGATATCCGCATTAAATTTTGAAAGGCTTTCGGTTATTTGTGCCAGCATGTCATCGGTTAAATTATAAGGCCAGAATGCATTGGGACAGATCAGAATGGTCACGGTTTTATCCATGGAATTTAACATTCTTAAAAATTTAAATCCCACAAGATCGCCGCCAAAAATAAAAAAGCTTTTTAGTTTTTTAATCTCTTCCTTAACCTCTATAACATCTGTATAGGAAGTGACAAATTTTAAATGGTTTGCATAGCAGGACATGGGGGGCAGCAGCCTTGCACGGCTTCCCGAGGCAATGATGAGCTTTGAATAATTAACTTTTTCCATGTGCTGTAAAAAGAGCGTTTTTGACTCCGGATCGATTCGTTCTACCTCCTGACCCAGACGAATTCGGATATCCTTGGCTTTGTATGAATCCAAAAAACTAACCATGAGATCTTCTTTGGCTATCTCATCGGCAATAAAATCTGTCAATTTTGGTTTATAATAATAGGGGACACACTCATCGGATATGATGGTGATTTTGGCCTCTTTATCTTTTTCCCGCAAAATTATTGCTGCATGATTTCCTGCAGGCCCGTTTCCTATGATGACATAATGATCATTGAAAGGCATCATTCCTCCAGTAAACTAAGTATCAATTTCTATGAGTTCCTTTTTTGTCACACTGATACAATCCATGGGACAAACGGCCAGACATTGTCCACAACGGATACATTTGGCATTGTCAATGGCAATAGATATGACTTTGTTCCAATCGTCTGTTTCTTCATATATTCCATAGGTTCCATCTGGATTGACGGGAACACTTTCAATCATTTTAATACAATCTTTTGGTGCCACATCAATACAGGCTGAACAATAAATACAGGTCAGGGGATCAATTTCGTATTCCAGGTTACAAAGATAACACCTTTTGGCCTCTTCATGGGCCTGATCGTCATTGTACCCTGTTTCCACTTCATTGGTTGCCCTGGAAAGTCTTTTTTCCATATCAATGGTATTCATCTCGAGCTTGCCAATAAAATCATATGATCTTTGTCTGTCACTTGTTTCATGCTTTTCAAGCCTGACCACGGTCTGTTTTCTTTTTTCACCAATCAAATATTCATCAATGGCCTGTGCAGATTTCCTGCCGCCGGCAATGGCTGAAATGACATCCGAAGAACCTGTCACAAAATCTCCTGCTGCAAAGACACCATCCAGTCCGTCAAGATCTTTTGATACGACAGCCTCATCAGGGGTTTGACCTAGTGCTGCAATAACAGAATCTGTCGGAACTAAAAATTGTGAATTCTCTATGGGAATTGAAACTCTATATGGCGGCGTGTCGGTTTTTTCCATTCGGGTTCGCTGGAACTCAACCGCAGTGACTTTATTGTTATTTCCGATAATTTTTGATGGCTGGATAAGGCTATACGTCTTAATCCCTTCAAACTGCGCTTCATATTTTTCAGTCTCATCAATCCGCATATATTCAATAGTTTTACGGATATTAATTCTGACATCCAAAGCGCCAAGTCTTATGGCCGATCTTGCACAGTCAACTGCCGTAAACCCGGCGCCAACCACGATCACCTTGTCACCGACAAAGGGTTTTTGCCCCTCATTAACTGCTTTCATAAAATCAAGACCATTGTAAACATTTTCAAGATCTTCGCCGGTAACATCAAATTTTCTCGGACTGACACATCCGGTTGCCACAACCACAGCATCATATTCGTTCTTAAGCTGATCCAGGGAAATATCAACGCCAATGGCTTTATTTGTTTTCAATTGGATTCCCAGTCTGAGGATATTTTTAATTTCAAGCATCAAGAGATCCCGCGGCAACCTGAACTCAGGGATACCATACATCAGCATACCGCCCGGTTTCTCCAAGCCCTCGAAAATCACAACTTTATGTCCTAAAATAGAAAGATCATGGGCTGCTGCCAACCCGGCCGGGCCGGAGCCGATGACAGCGACTTTTTTTTCTGTCGGTGCATAAAGCCCTTCAATAATCCTGTGCGAGCCAGGCTTCAGGTCTGCACAGGAACGCTTTAAATGACAGATACCAACACTTAGACCATTGTCCGGTTCTCCGTGACGACAACCGGATTCACAAGGTCTTGAACAGATACGGCCTAAAACACCGGGCAGGATATTGGCACTGCGATTTAATTCATAGGCCCTGCCATATCTTTTTTCAAAAACAGCCCTGATATATCCCGGAATATTGGTTTTGGCAGGACAGGCATCCTGGCAGGGAATACTTTTAGCGACCTGGCCAAAATCTCTGACATCGGTTGAATAGACAATCTGTTTTACAGACTGAGCAGAATAAATCTTATTTTTATCCTGAAAGAGTTTTTCTTCTTTGGAATAGAGATCATTTTTTTTCAATGCTTACCCCACTATTCAAAAAATTAAAGAAAAAATGCGATCCTAATAATGATGGAATGAAAAAATAGCTTACCGTTTTATCTAATGTCTGTCAAAATAATAAATAATAAATTTTATTATTTTTATTATTTTTATTCGCTTTAAAAAAAGCTTTGCTTTAATATCAATTTTGTATTATCAAAATCATTTTCAAAAAATGAGAGGGAACCCATGAAATTTCAAGCTATAACCTATTCAATCCCGTGGAATCTTTTTCTGATCACCCTGGGAAGTATTATCGTCGGTATCGGACTTAAAGCCGTAGTGATACCCAATGGAATGATTACAGGCGGATTTTCCGGTGCAGGAATTTTGTTTTTTTATTACACCCAGGTTTTTACACCGGGCATCTGGTATTTTATTTTAAATATCCCGGTCTTTATTCTCGGGTGGCTTTTTATCAGCAGACGATTTTTATTATACAGCCTCTACGGTGCCATCATCCTGACCCTTGCCATTGATTTGATCCAATTTGAAATCCCGGTCAAGGATCTGATGCTGGCAGTCCTTGCCGGCGGAACCATCATTGGTGCAGGCGCCGGTATTGTCTTTCGTTCCCTGGGATCTTCCGGTGGCAATGATATTATCGCAATCATTTTAAATCAAAAATTAGGTGTTCGAATCGGGACATATAATTTTAGTTTTAATTTTGTATTGTTCTTTTTCAGTTTTGGATTATTGAATACAGATTTAATTTTATATTCCATGACCATGAGTTATATCATCTCCCAGGTGATTGAATATTTCATGACGCTGTTTAACCAGAGAAAATTAATCTTTATCATCTCAAATAATCCCAGACAGATCACAGATGAAATCATGAAAAAACTTAATAGAGGTGCAACTTTTTTAAAAGGAGAGGGGGCATACTCCGGCATGGAAAAAGATATCATCATGACTGTTGCCAATACCTTCCAGATCAAAAGAATCGAGGAAATTGCATTTTCTGTTGATCCAGATGCCTTCTTGATTACGGAAAACACCTTTAATGTACTTGGCAAAGGCTTTTCCCGACGAAAAGTCTATTAACTCGTGCCTGACCAAAAACCTGAAAATTTTTATTCATAAATAGTGTGCTGTTTCGGATCAAAGGCCTCTCTTATGCCCTCACCGATAAAGGTGACAGTCATAAGGGTTGTTACAAGGGCAGCTACGACAGAAGAGACAATCCACCAGGCCTCCATGTTCTGCCAGCCCTGTGACAGCAATTCCCCCCAGGAAGGTGTCGGCGCAGGCAACCCGAACCCCAGATAATCAAGGGATGTTAAAGCGACGATCCCCCCTGAAATAGCAAAGGGTGCATAGGTCACGATTACGGAAATAGTGTTGGGGATAATGTGTTTGAATATGATCCTTGCATGGGATGCTCCAAGGGAACGCACCGCCAGGATATATTCTCTTTCTTTTTCTTTATAGGTCATGGTTCGCATGACCCAGGTAATGCCGATCCACCCGAAAAATGCCATGATCAAAAGCAAAATCACGAAATTGGGAATCACAATGGAGGCAATGATAATAATCACATATAAAAATGGGACATTATTCCAGATTTCGATGATCCGCTGGAAGATTAAATCAAATTTCCCTCCGAAATATCCCATGGAACAGCCAATGGTAATACCGACGCTATAATTCATGATCAAAAGGAAAAAGGAAAAAATAATGGCGGTCCGAAACCCGTAGACAAGTCGCGCAAGAATATCCCTGCCCACATTATCGGTTCCCAGAAAATGCCTTTCTTTAAATGAGGGGGGGAACGGCGGATACGAATTGAGTTTCAAATCATTCTCATAAGGGTTATAGGGAACCGGGGGCAGAATGACAAAATTAGATGACGTCTCAAACTTCTTTTTAAGGTCCCTGTAATTGGTTTCGTACTCATAGCCAAGATTAAAGACAGAGCCCGGGATCATCTTTGTATAGGTTGGAAAATAAAAATTACCATTATAAGAAACCAGCAATGCCCTTGAATTAATAAAGGCCTCGGCAAAAAAAGAAAAAAAGATCATCACAAAAAGAATAACAAATGACCAGAATCCTCTTTTAATGGATCGAAACCGTCTGATTTTTTTTATAGTGACAGGATTTAACGATATCATCTAAACCTCACCCTGGGATCGACAAGCGCAACACATATGTCGGATAGAATATTACCAATCATGAACAAGAGGGAGGAGATAACAAGGATACCCATCACCACCGGATAATCCCTGTCAAGAATGGATTCATATCCTAAAAGCCCCATGCCGTTGATATTGAATACTTTTTCAATCAAGAATGATCCCATTAAAAGGATGGAGATATTATTTCCAAAGCTGGTTGCCAAGGGAATCAGACTGTTTTGCATGGCATGATTCAGTACAGCTTTTTTAAAGGGAAGTCCTTTGGCAATGGCTGTTCTGACATAATCGGAAGACAGATTATCCATCAGGGTGTTTTTCATCAAAAGCGTCATCACGGTAAAAGAACCGATGACATAGGAAAACAGGGGTAAAATGGTATGCCAGGCAATATCCAGAATTTTTTCAAACAGATTCATCTCTTCAAACAATTCGGACACAAGCCCTCCCAAAGGGAACACATCATAATTAGATGCAAACAAAACCAGCATGAATACGCCTGCCACCCATCCGGGAATGGCATAACCCGTAAAAATAATAATGGATGTAATATTATCAAATCCGGTTCTATGCCGGACGGCCTTTGCGATCCCAAGGGGAATGCAGACCCCGTAAATCATGATCAGGCTTAAGATACCAAAATAAAGAGAAATCGGAATTCGTTCTCTTATCATATCCCAAACCGGATCATAGTATCGTGTGGATTGACCAAGATCTCCTCTCAACACTTTTCCCAGCCAGATAAAATAGCTGGTTAATACAGGTTTATCAAACCCGTAATATTCTTTTAATTTTTGGATTTGTTCGTGGGAAAGGGGTTGCTCGCTACCCGGGCCGGACATGGAAGATGAGCCTGATCCGCCATGGCCTGTCTGCATGGCCCTTGTATCGGTAATGATCCTTTCAATGGGGCCTCCGGGCACAAAACGAGTGATGGTAAAAACCATAATAGTGATACCGATGAATGTCGGTATCACCAGAAGCAATCGTCTTATGAAATATGCGGTCATGACATTGTTTTAAATACTGATTCAAGCGCCTTATCAAGATTTTCAGGTTTTGTGCCACCGGCCTGGGCCATATCAGGGCGGCCGCCACCACCGCCACCAACTATTTTAGCCGCAGCTTTTACAATATCGCCTGCTTTATACTCTTTTGTCAAATCCTCGGTCACAACAGAAATCAATAAAGCTTTCCCGCCGGACTGGGCGCCAAGAAGGACGACCCCGGAGCCGATTTTTGTCTTGAATTTATCGGCCAGATCTCTTAACTGGGATGAATTTTCAATATCCACCCGCTTTGAAATCACTTTGACGCCATTTATTTCCCTGATGGTATCATCAATATTTTCAACAGATTTTGACGCCATTTTTGCTTTTAAGGCTTCAAGTTCTTTTTCAAGGATTTTCTTATCCGTCAATAAAGCCTCAACCTTTGTTACCACATCCTCTTTTGCCCCTTTTAACAGGCCCGCAGCTGATTCGACAAGAGCTTGTTCCTTATGAATATAATCAAGGCCCGTTTGACCGGTTACAGCTTCGATTCTTCGGACACCGGATGCAATCCCGCCTTCTGACAGAATTTTAAACAGCCCGATATCACCGGATAGTTTTGTATGGGTTCCCCCGCAAAGCTCCCGGGAGAATGACCCCTGGGATACAACCCTTACCACATCCCCGTATTTTTCTTCAAACAAGGCGGTGGCACCTTTCTTAACCGCCTCATCCATGTTCATTTCTTTGGTCTCAATTGAATGATTTTCACGAATCCTTAAATTGACTTCATTCTCTATGACCTGAATATCCTGGGTGGAAATAGATGAAAAATGGGTAAAATCAAATCTTAATCTTGTGTCCGTCACAAGGGAACCGGCTTGTTTAATATGATTCCCCAGAACTTTTCTCAAGGCCGAGTGAAGGATATGGGTGGCCGTATGGTTCACTGCTGTATTTTGTCTTTTCTGTGCATCCACCTTGAGTGTAAATGTATCCCCCTTTTTAGCCTCGCCTTTTTCAACCATACCTTTATGGATAATAAGCCCGGTGGGATCTTTCACCGTATCCGTGATCGTGATGACGCAAGTTTCATTTTCAAACCTTCCTGCATCTCCTGCCTGCCCTCCTGATTCTGCATAAAAAACTGTCGCAGCGGTTACAATTTCTATGGTATCACCCTGTTTAGCTGTTTTAATTTCTTTATCACCCTGAACAATGATGAGGACATCAGATCTTCCTTCAATATTGTCATAGCCTTTAAAAGAGGTCTTTATCCCTTCTGATGTGAGTGCTTTGTAGGCAACACCCACGCCTGCAAATTTTTTAGTAGACTTTGACCTTGCCTTTTGTTCCGCCATATTCCTCTCAAACCCGTCTATATCAAGATCAATATCCATCTCTTTTACATGATCACTAATGATGTCCACTGGAAATCCATAGGTATCATAGAGCTTGAAAATCATATCCCCACGAATTTCTCTTTTTCTAAGGACTGCTTTACCGTCTCTTCCTACTAATCCAACTTTATCATCTCGATCCGGAAGATCTTCAATTACAGTTTCTAAAAGTTTCATCCCAATATCAAGAGTTTCAAGAAACTTTTCCTCTTCATTCTTCACCACATTCAAAATAAATGCAGCAGAATCTTTCAACTCGGGATAAGCTTCATCCATAATTGTAAAAACCGTCTGTACCGTCTCATGCATAAAAGGTTTGACAAGCCCGATACTTCTTCCATACCGAATGGCCCGCCTCATGATGCGACGAAGCACGTACCCGCGTCCTTCATTGGAGGGCATCACTCCGTCACAAATCAGGAAAGCCGTTGCCCTGGAATGATCGGCAATGACCTTCATGGCCACTTCAACCAGATCAGACTCATGCCGTTTTTTATTGGAAAGTTCCCCGACTTTTTCCATAATCGGCACAAAAAGGTCTGTGTCATAATTTGTGGGAACCCCCTGGAGAACTGAAATCACCCGCTCAAGGCCCAGGCCCGTATCTATACTTGGTTTTGGCAATGGTGTCATATTGCCCTGTTCATCTTTTTCAAACTGCATGAACACAAGGTTCCATAATTCCAGCCACCGGTCACAGTCACACCCGACCGCACAGTCTTTGCTGTCACAGCCAAATTCTATGCCACGGTCAATATGAATTTCACTACAGGGTCCGCAAGGCCCTGTATCTCCCATGGACCAGAAGTTATCCTCTTCGCCTAATCTTACGATTCTTTCTTCCGGTACGCCAACTTGGTCCCGCCAGATATTATAGGCTTCATCATCTTCATAAAAAACAGACACCCAGAGTTTTTCCTTGTCAAACCCATAGCCGTTTGTGAGAAGATCCCAGCAAAAGTCAACAGCTTTTTCCTTAAAATAATCACCAAAAGAAAAATTGCCCAGCATTTCAAAAAATGTATGGTGCCTTGCCGTATACCCGACATTTTCAAGATCATTATGCTTTCCGCCGGCCCTGACACATTTTTGAGAGGTTACCGCAGTTAAATAATCCCTTTTTTCATCTCCCGTGAACACACGTTTAAACTGCACCATTCCGGAATTCACAAACAAAAGGGTCGGATCATCCTGAGGTAAAAGAGAGGAAGATCTTACCTGTTGGTGATTGTGTTTTTTAAAATACTCGATAAAAATCTTTCTGGCATCATTGCCTGTCATGTCACAACTCCTAATTCACTAAACCATTATGCCTTGGTTTCTTTATTATTATCATTGCTGCCAGGGACTGCGATCCCAAGCTTCTCACGGACTTGAGCTTCAATTTTTTCAAATATGTCCGGGTTATCAATTAAAAAGAGTTTTACATTTTCTCTTCCCTGACCGATTCTTTCGCCTTCAAATGAATACCATGACCCGCTCTTGTCCACGATCTCAAGCTCAGCACCCATGTCAAGCAGATCCCCTGTTCGTGAAATACCTTCCCCATACATGAGATCAAATTCCACACTTTTAAACGGGGGGGCCAGTTTGTTTTTTACAACCTTTACCTTGGTGCGGTTCCCGATAATTTCCTGGCCTTCTTTGATCGGGGCGGCCCTTCTGATTTCAAGGCGCATGGAAGCATAAAATTTCAAGGCATTGCCACCGGTTGTGGTTTCAGGGTTGCCATAGACCACACCGATTTTCATCCGGATCTGGTTGATGAAAATGATGGTGGTATTGGTTTTACCGATGGTGCCTGCAAGCTTTCTTAACGCCTGGGACATGAGTCGTGCCTGGAGTCCCATGTGGGAATCTCCCATGTCTCCTTCAATTTCAGCCCTTGGCACAAGGGCTGCCACAGAGTCTACAACCAGGATATCAACACCACCGCTTCTGATCAGCATATCTGCAATTTCAAGGGCCTGCTCCCCTGTATCGGGCTGGGACACTAAAAGTTCATCACAATCCACTCCAAGCCGCTTGGCATAAGCCACATCCAGCGCATGCTCGGCGTCAACAAAGGCTGCAATCCCGCCATTCTTTTGTGCCTGGGCAACTGCATGGAGTGCCAGGGTCGTCTTTCCGGAAGATTCAGGACCATAAATTTCGATCACCCTGCCCCGTGGATATCCGCCAACCCCAAGGGCTTTATCCAGAGCAAGGGAGCCTGATCGTATAACAGGGACGGCTTCAATCTCCCTGCCGCCCAGTTTCATGATAGATCCTTTGCCGAATTGGCGGTCGATCTGACTCATTGCTGTTTTTACAGCTTTTTCTTTTTCCAAATTTTTTTCCATCCCTTTTCTCCTAAAATATACCCGATAAATATAGAATTTTTAACACTAGTGCAGATAAAACACCTGCCATAATATCATCCAGAACCACACCCGCACCCCCTGAAAAATTATTTTCAAAATATTTCACTGGTCCAAGTTTTACAATGTCAAAGAACCTGAATATAAAAAACCCGGCGGAAAGGGTATAGATATTAATGGGAACCCACGACATCGTCACCACAAATCCTGCAATCTCATCAATAACAATACAGCCGGGATCTTTCTTCCCCAATATCTTTTCAGCCTGGTCTGAAAAATAAATGGCTGCAAGAATTAAACCTGCAATATAAACCCCATAAAAAGATGAAGGAATAATTAAAAAAACAAGTACAAAAGGAATCGCTGCAATAGTTCCAAACGTACCGGGTGCAAACGGGATTCTACCAGAATAGCATCCTGTGGCAAAAAACATTATGAGTTTCTGTTTTAATGTCATTTTGCAGTTCTATATTCTGCATCAATCCCTGTCAAGTAGATTGGGTCAAGAGGGTTGGCATCAGATAAAATTTGGGTGTAAACATCTTTTAATGGAATCTTTTTTTCTTCTGCCACTTTTTTTGCAACATCATACTCCGGAACAAACCGGATACTAGTGTCAGGATTGATTATTTTTTTTACCTGTAATTTTCCATATAAGGTTTCAACAAATGCTTTTTCCCTTAAAAGAAAAAATCGTTCACATTCATGATACCTCACTCCGATGGATGTGGTCTGGGTAAGTATGATGTGAACAATATTATCCAGATCCTCTTTGCGGCACATCACCTCAATCTGGGTCCCGGGTCTATTTTTCTTCATCTGAACCGGGATATAACAGACATCCAATGCCTTGTTTTCAAACAGGGTTTCCATTAAAAATCCTAAAACTTCGGGGCTCATGTCATCCACGTTTGTTTTGATAACATGAATAGCTTCTTTTTGAATGGCCGTTCCCTTTTCCTTTTGATCTGCACTCTTTTCTCCCAGAATAATGCGCAGCAGATTGGGAAGGCCTGACCCGGTATCTCTTTTTCCTGAACCATAGCCGACCTTTTGTATGGTCATTTCCGGCAAGTCCCCAAAAAAGGAAGCAAGGGTGGTAATAATGGCTGCTCCTGTCGGTGTAACAATCTCAGTTTTTGCATCTGAGGGTGTTACAGGAATATCTTTTAAAATCAATAGGGTTGCCGGAACCGGAACCGGTATTTTTCCATGTGAACACGTCACAAATCCTGATCCCAAAGGAATTGGGGAGGCATATACCTTTTTAATGCCAAGATACTCCACACAAAGAAAAGATCCAATAATATCAACAATGGAATCAATGCCGCCGATTTCATGAAAATGGACAGTTTCAATATCTTTGCCATGAATTACTGACTCAGCCCGGGCTATTTTTTTAAAGGCAGAAAGACTGTTCTCCTTCACCTTTTCAGGCAAAGAACTGTTTTTAATCAAGTCCTTAATATCTTTGTAGTTCCTTGATGATCTTTCTTCATCATTAACATCCACAATTAAGTCCGTTGCCTTTAAATGATGCTTATATACGATAGTTGTCTTTAGTTTAAATCCTTTTAAAACAGTTGACAGCTCCTCTTTTATCCAGTCAACCGGCACGCCAAGATCAATCAAGGCGCCTAAGGTCATATCTCCGCTGATGCCGGAAAACATGTCAACATAGGCGATCATCTATGATATTTCTCCTGCTGCATAAATCTTTAAAATCTCAAGCACCAGCTTTGCTGAGGCCTCCATGTCTTTGATGGCAATAGATTCATTTAAGGTGTGAACATCGGTCATGCCGGTTCCGAGAACGCCTGCGACAATGCCTTTGCCAAAAAATATATTTGCATCTGCACCGCCGCCAATGGTCTTGCTTACCAAAGCAATGCCAAGATTGTCTGCGGCTTTCCTTGCAAGTTTAATAGCCTTGTGATCTTCGGAAATGTTTGTATTGGGAAAATCATTCTCGACAAAGGCTTCTATCCTGGGAAGATCAGAATTGTCTTTAAACTCCTCTGCTGTAGCCTGAAACGTATTTACAATATTGTCCGTAACTCTTTTTAATTTTTCAAGATCATGACTCCTGGCTTCCCCGTGGATTTCAACAAAATCAGGGACAATATTGGTGGCAATCCCACCTTTAATAATTCCAAGATTACAGGTGGTCTCTTCATCAATTCGGCCCAGTTCAAGCTTTGAAATGGCTTTAGATGCGACCATAATGGCATTCACCCCGTTTTCTGGTTCTGCGCCTGCATGAGCGGCCTTACCGTAAAGTTTTAAGATGATCTTGTTGGCTGCAGGGGCTTTTGTGACAATCCCTTCTGTATCAGTTGAATCAAGAATATAACCGAATTTTGAATCCATTAAGGAATAATCAAAATGCTTTGCTCCTAAAAGACCGATTTCTTCACAAATTGTAAAAATAATCTCAATTGGCGGGTAATCCATTTTGTTTTCAAGGATTACATCCATAACTTCAAGAATGATAGCAAGTGCAGATTTGTCATCCGCCCCTAAAATGGTTGTTCCGTCGCTTTTGAAAATACCATCCTTAAACTGAACTTTTATACCTTTTCCCGGGCCAACCGTATCCATGTGACCGCATAAAAATATCGGGTCGGCATCAACATTCCCCTTAAATTTTGCCACAAGATTGGAGCAGTTGCCACCCACCTGTTCCCCGGCCGTATCATAACAGACCGTTGCTCCCATTGCTGTTAATATTTTTTCAAGCTCCGATGCAACATCCCGCTCCTGCCGGGAAAGAGAGTCGATCTTAACAAGGGCCTGGAATCTTTGTGCCAGTCTCTGTGAATTTATCATTTATTATTCCTTCGTTTAATAACGATCCGTATAACCAACTTGACAAATCAAAGGAAATATATACTATTTTTTTATTATTAATTCTATAATTAATTACGGAAATGCGCGGCTCACTTGTGGGGTGGCTAAATGGCTGCAATATATTGAGAATATAGAGGAGCGATCAGGCATGGATATTCTTGAAAAAGTTCGGAAAGATGGTCTTATTTTTGATGGTGCCACGGGCTCAATTCTTATCAGCAAAGGTATTACAGGTGGAGAAGCATCTGAACTATGGAACTTAAGACATCCTGACATCATCATGGAAATACACCGGGCCTATTATGATGCCGGATCGGATGTGGCAAGTGCCAATACATATGGCGCATCCGCGATAAAACTAAAAAAAATGGGGGTTACCCAAAGCGTGGAAAAAATGAACCGAACCGGGGTCCGGATTGCAAGAAAGGTCTGCGGTAAGGGTCAGTACGTTGCAGGTGAATTAGGTTCCCTTGGTGATATGCTTCAACCCATGGGCCCTGTTTCATTTAATGAAGCTGTGGACTGCTTTGCCCAGCAGGCGGGTTTCCTTGAAGACGAAGGGGTTGATGTTTTTCTGATTGAAACTATTTTTGATATTAATATTGCATTGGCAGCCATCAAAGCTGTTCGTTCAGTATCTGAAAAGCCAATTTTTTGTTCCCTTACCTTTAAAAAAATGAAAAAAGGCTTTTTTACTATTTTTGGAAATAATCCAAAAGACAGCATGAAATCACTGGTTGACGCCGGTGCCTCAGTTGTTGGAGCCAATTGCTCAATGGGTAGCAAGACAATGATTGACCTGGCAGGTGAAATTAAAAAAGGGATTGATGTTCCCGTAATCATTATGCCTAATGCCGGTACGCCAGAGACAACAAAAGACAATGCCGTCTTTTATCCGGAGGACGAAAACTTTTTTGCAAACAATATCAAAAAAATCAAAGCGCTTGGCGTGGAAATTGTTGGCGGCTGCTGTGGTACAACACCGGCATATATCAAAAAGATCAAAGAACTCATTTAAAAGAAATAAAACTGGAGCGTCGAGTGTCTGCAATAAAAATTCGTAAAGCAACAATTGAAGATTCAGGTCTTATTCTACGGTTTGTCACAGAACTTGCTATCTATGAAAAAGCAAAACAAGAGGTGATTGCTACCGTGTCTGATATTGAAGTCTCTTTGTTCGGTAGAAATTCAGGCACCCATGCCCTGATTTGCAATATTATCAATGAACCGGTTGGCTATGCTGTTTATTTTTTTAATTATTCAACATGGCTTGGGAAACATGGGTTGTATCTTGAAGATTTATACGTATCTCCGGAATATAGAGGCAAAGGAGCAGGTATGGCTGTTTTGAAATATCTTGCAAAAAGTGCCCTTTTAAATAATTGTGGACGCTTTGAGTGGAGTGTTCTTAACTGGAATGAACCAGCCATCCAGCTTTATCAGTCAATAGGTGCAAAACCACAGGATGAATGGGTGGGCTATCGTTTAGAGGGTAAAGCTCTTGAAACCTTTGCAAATACTTAAAAACAATTGAAGTAAAAGGCTAATTGCTCCGTTGTCCTCAAAATCAGCATGAAAATGTGTTACAAAACACTCTGAGTTTTCTTTATATTTTTGAATGAAAAACCGTAAAACAGGTTGACAAACAAGGCTCTTCAGGTGTATCATTCTTCGTTATTTTGATGCGGAAGTGCGCGGCTCACTGGTGGGGCCCTCGGACTTCAAATCCGATGTGGGGCGCTAGAACCGTCCCGGGTGGGTTCGATTCCCATGCACTTCCGCCATTTTTATCCAATACCTTCAGCTACTTAAAAATCAATACGATTTATGCTTTTGTGTGCAACTGTTTTTATTTACTCGAATGCCATTTCAGTTTTCCACTCTTTCCAAACATTACCTACCAGTTCTGGCCCCGGCTTAAGCGTCATCTTGCCCGGTTTCCAACCGGATGGAGTGGCTTGTGTTCCTTTTGAGTCTCTTACAAGCTGAAAGGCTTGTACTTGCCGGAACGATTCATTAACATTTCTTCCTACTGGTGGCGTTAGCACTTCGTATCCTTGAATAATTCCATCTGGATCGATAATAAATCTTCCGCGTGTCTCAACACCTGCGTCCTCATCATAAACACCATAGGCCTTTCCCACTCTACCGCCGGAGTCAGATAGCATAGCAAAAGGAACACCCCCATCTACCATTTTGGACAGCTCATGATCATTCCACATTTTGTGTACGAACATACTGTCAATACTCATGGATAAAATTTCTACTCCAAGCTTTTGAAATTCAGGGTATTTTTCAGCAACTGCTGAAATTTCCGTTGCTCATACAAATGTAAAATCACCCGGGTAGAAACAAAGAAGAACCCATTTCCCAAGGTTTTCAGATAACTTTACATTAATGAATTTGCCATTCTGGTAGCCTGGCGCAGTAAAATCAGGCGCTTTTCTGCCAACTTGTATCATACTCATGATCTCCTTTTTTTCATTATCTCTTTCAGGTGTTTGTTCAGGGACTGTTTCGCCTACCGGACCACCTGTGGGTCGAGCACATCCAGCTTTTAGTTCTTCTGCCATAAGTTCTCCTCAATTTGAGTTTTTAGGTTTTTTGAACAGCACAATAATGAATTCAACAATCTTTTCTGTATATCAGAAAAAAATAAAAGATCAACTAATAAAAAGTTTCAATAAACGGCTTTTCGTCATCGACAAGAAGAATATTGAATATGGTCATGTGTTCCTTCTAGGGTTGAATAGAATAAGTATTCAAATTTTTTTTAATACTTATATATGTATAGGGTAATTGAATATAATTAGCAATTTTTGATATCTTTTTCATTGAAAGATCATTAAAAATTTTCGAGAGATTTATACCGACTCCAACATATATATTCCTTTTTTTATCTATACCATTTGAATATCCCCTTGTGTAATATCCAACATGCAATTCAAGATATTTTAAATATTTTTTTTTAACACAGTCAAACCCATCAAGCTTCAATGCCATAAGATATTTTGAATGCTCATAATCTGTAAAAAAATCCACGGAATCAAAGTTTGGAATATATTCAACCCTGAAATCAATTTTTCTTGATAATTCAGGACTTGTGTAAAGAAAATAGCCGGCAATACTGCCGATACAATTCATAATAAAATCTTCAGAAGAAAAACCATAACTGGAAAATGAATCCCCTATCTCCATCAAGCTCATAATACCAAAAGAAGACCACGAACCTAATAACGCCCCTTTCCTATGGGAATATCCCCAATTTTCATAGAGACTGCCAAGAGCATGCGACAATGTGTAGCTAAGATAAAAATGAGCCAGTTTATCTGCACCCCCTTCTTTAGTGTTCTCAGAAAACCAACCTTCATTTGCTCTGGAGGGCGAATTCCCAAAATAATTCCAGTTTGCAACACCCCAGGCTGTAACAGCAGCCAATCCTGCAATATTTGTCATTACCACCTTTTCTTCTTTTGAAAAATCAGTATCAAACCCTGATACTGTTAAAGGATAAAGCAGGATACATATTAAAAGAATATATCGCATGATGAACCTCCAGGATAAATTTTTAACCCGGTCTTTAATTTGAATTAATCTTTTTGATTTATAAAAGCAAGATGTTATGAATGCCATTTTCAATTTTAAATTGCTGTGAATAATAACGGTCATAAAAAGCGATATTTGAAAAGATAGGTTGCGAAACATCCTGACGTAGTATAAGAAAAATTATCCCGTCTGGTTTGAATGACTTGAACTTAACAAAGAATGGAGAAAAAGAATGGGTGGATTTGAAGTAACCTTTCCCGACAATAAAAAAATAGATGTCGCATTTGACAATTTTAAAATTAAAACTGACCAGGCCAAAGAGAATGGAGGGGATGAGACCGCACCCGAGCCTTTTGATGTTTTCATCTCTTCCCTGGGAGCCTGCGCCGGAATATATGCAAAATCCTTTTGTGATGTAAGGAAACTTTCCACGGGCGACATGCATCTTTTTATTGAAGTCTTTTTCAAAGAAGAGCAAAAACTCATGGACCAGGTCAATCTTACCCTTCATGTCAATCAACACTTCCCTGAAAAATATATCAAACCGATTATAAAATCCATGAACGGATGTGCTGTTAAAAATCAACTTCACCCGGATATAAAAATAAATACTGCCGTGGCCTATCTGGATCAGTGATAGTCTTGAACAATTCCATTTTGTTCTGCTTTTTCAAGCAATTGCAGTGCTGTTTTTAAAATGTCTATCTGTAATTTTTCATCAAAGGGACTTCCCAAAGGTCGTCCCAAAAGTTGTGGCACAAGCAACACCCGTGGCAGGGACATCATTCTCATCCGGGTTTCAAAGGCTTTGACCGCAATAACAATAGTCGCTATTTTGGCTTCTTCCAATGCTCTTGCAACATGTCCGACGGACATGTGACAGACCGGTCAGACCGGAACCAGCGCTACTGCTTCAACCCCTTGGTTTACAAATTTATCCACCCAATCCGGCAATGTTTTTTTCAATAATCTCATTTGAGAGCATGCGCCCACAAATGAATACGCATTGGACGTTAATTTCTCAACCACCCCCTGATCCTTCAGGTGAACAATTCTCTGGTATGGAAAAGATACATTGGGATCTTTTAATGCAGCCCTGATATCATATCCACCATGGCGAACCATCAGATCCTCAGGCTTTGAATCAAATGGGATTTCAGAAAGCTGTGGCTCCTCCTTTAAAAAATCAAACACACGACGCTCTGCTTCTTCCTGAGTCATATTCTCAACCCCTAATGGCTCAGGATCACATCCCTTCAAAAAATGGCCGCTTGATGTAAGAAGCGAAAGTTTTATGGAGGACAATGGCTTTTCTAAAGGGTGAAAAGGTCCATCATCATATTCAAAATTTTTCTGTTCTCTATATCCCTGAATCTGACCCTGTAGCATTCTTTGCTTCACACGAAAAAGATCGCCGTCGTCGAGCGAGTCAACGACATCCTTGAATAAATTTTGAATAAATGTCGAGGCATCCTCCGGTGTCAGATCAGATAAAAATTTAAAAGACAGATCCGAGCGTTTACCGTAAAAAAAAGATTTAATGAACGCTTCAAAGGATTCCGGGTTGTTCTCCTTTTGCATTTTTTTGCTCCCTCCAGGGTTTATATAATTAAGATTGTTAAATTGTTTTAATACTTTTTTCCTTATTAATTCTCTCAATACTGATGATGGCATGCTCTTTAACATTAGAAATATGTTGTTTTAAAATTCCGACCGCGCCATCAAGATTGGAATCAGCAATATATTCATATAATTTAGTGTGTTCCGAATCAACGGTATCCATAGGTGTTACAAAAAGGATATTACCCCGATATTTAAGATATAAAAGATCAAAAAGTGATTTTAAGGTATTGATTTGTATCGTGCATCCTGAAAGCGTTGCAAGGGCAAGGTGAAATTCCATATCCTTTAAAAGTCGTTCTTTTAAATAAATATCTCGAACAGCGTCAAGATGGCAGTCCAGGGCTTTTTTCAGTATTTTCAGCCCTTTTTTATCAATTTGGGATATGGTTTTGGGCAAGAGTGAGGTTTCGATTAATTCCCTGAATTCATATATCTCCATGATTTCTTTTAGACTGATATTTTCAGTATAATACCCGCGATTGGGTTCATGCCGGACAAGGCCTTGATATTCAAGCCGTTTCAATGCCTGGATAACCGGTGTTGTACTCATTTCAAGGCGCTTTGCAAGATCTCCATATGAAATCTTCTGCCCCGGTATAATTTCATTTAAAAAAAACATCCGGCGAATACCCATATAGGCTTCCTGAGTAAAATCATCTTTGCTCTTTTTCTTTTTTTTTCTTTTTTTCTCCATAACCAAAATAAATATACCAAGCCCTTTATAAAATCAATTATAAAAACAGATAATTTCAAATTCTAATAATAGCTCTATCCACTTGAATATCAGTCATTTTATTCTTGACATACAAATCGCAAAGAGATACATAATTATAAATCTGATCAAATATTTGATCAGATTTATAATTTAAATTGATAGAAGCTTTTATTAAACCCAAGGAGAAAAAGATGGCTTTGTCATTTATGGAAGGAAATGAGGCACTTGCCAGGGGTGCAATTGCTGCGGGCTGCAATTTTTTTGCAGGCTATCCCATCACACCTGCAACAACTATTTTTAACAGTATGCTGAATATGCTGCCCCCCAAAGGCGGTATTTGTATTCAGGGAGAAGATGAAATCGCATCCATGGGATATTGCATCGGGGCATCCATGGCAGGCAAAAAAGTACTGACCGCAACATCCGGCCCCGGCATCAGTCTTTACAGCGAACAACTTTCATTTGCCATTGGCAGTGAAATTCCTTTAGTGATTGCAGATGTGCAGCGCCTGGGGCCTTCAACCGGTTCAGCAACTCGAGGTGCTGACAGTGATATCCAATTCTTAAGATGGGGTAGCACAAGCGGTGTTCCGGTGATCGTTCTTGCCCCTAAAGATGCTCTTGACTGCTATGTCCTTGCTGTCCATGCCTTTAACTATGCTGAAGAATTCAGGTGCCCCGTTTTTATTGCTTCCAATAAAGAAATCGGGATGACCAGGGAAAGCTTTGATCTTGATTCCGTCACCCTTCCCCCGATTGTCGAGAGAAATCTGTTTTCAGGAGATTCGTATCTTCCGTTTGAAGCAGAGCCGGATGCAGCCCCGCCGTTTCTTCCCATTGGCGGGAAAACCCTTGTCAGACAGACATCATCAACCCATGGACCAGACGGCTATATCACCATTGATCCGGAAGTGATTGCGGAAAACCAGGCAAGGCTGAGAGAAAAAATTCATAGCGCCCGAAAGAGAATTACGCTTTTTGAAGAAGATATCAAAGAGAATAGTGATACACTGATCATCAGTTATGGTGTCACCGCCCGTGCGGTTGAAGATGCCGGCAAAACTCTTGAAAGCAAAGGAAAACCTGTCTCCACCTTAACCCTTAAAACCCTGTGGCCGGTACCAGAAGAACTTTTGATAGAAAAAGCAAAACCCTTTAAACGCATTCTGGTCATCGAAATGAACCTGGGTCAATATGTCAATGAAATAAAGCGGGTGCTTTGTGATAAAAAAGTAACGTTTTACGGACAGATGAACGGTGTGTTGATTACGCCTGCAAAGATTATGGAGGTCATTGAAAATGAATAGTTATTTGAATAAAACCAGGCCCCCTGTCTATTGCCCCGGATGTACTCATGAAAAAATCACCAAAGGCCTTGATAAAGCCATACTCAAATTGAACCTTCCGGCCGACAAAACCGTCATCGTTACTGATATTGGATGCTCCGGCCTTTTTGATACCTTCTTCAACGTGCACGCTCTCCATGGGATTCACGGCCGGGCTCTGACCTATGCATCGGGTCTCAAGCTTGCTAATCCCGAACTGAACGTGATTGTTACAATGGGAGACGGAGGGCTGGGTATCGGGGGCGCACACGTATTGGCCTCCTGCAGGAAAAATCTTGATCTTACGCTGATTATTCTCAATAATTTCAACTTTGGTATGACCGGCGGACAATACTCTGCCACTACACCGACCGATGCAATGGTGGGATCAGGATTTCTCAATCATGCTGAAATTCCCCTTGATATCTGCGCCATTGCCCAAAGTGCCGGTGCAACTTATATTGATCGATGCTCAGGTCATGACGAGAGCCTGCCCGGAAAAATTGCCGCTGCCATTGAGCATAAAGGGTTTTCAATCATTGAAACCCTTGGCATGTGCACCGGTCGTTATACCAAAAAAAACCAGCTGACTCCAAAACTCCTTGATCAGATGATAACCGATCTTCCTGCCAGAGACGGTATCATAGAAAAAAATCAAAGGCCTGAATACGGTGAACGTTACAGGGCGCTTGCCAAAGAGAAAAATACATTCCCTGAAGCGGTTACCATAGAAAAGCAAATCGATCTTAAAGATTATCAACAGCAAGAGGTGGTTATCTTAGGCAGTGCGGGAATGCGAATTGTAACAGCCGGGGACATTGTCTGTTACGCAGGTCTTTGTGCGGGCATGAATGTGTCAATGAAAAATGACTATAATATCACCGTTCTCAGGGGACAGTCTGTTAGTGAAATCTTGATTTCACCCGAAAAAATAGGCTATCCCGGCATTGAATCTCCTTCGGTTGTTCTGGCATTAAGTGATGAAGGCGTCCAGCGAAGAAAAAAGATATTTGCAACCCTTAAACCAGACACATTTGTTTTAAAAGAAAGGACCGTTACCATTCCTGAAACCAACGCGAATGTTGTTGAGATCGACTTCCGGAAATTTAAAATCAAAAAACAGGATTGGGCTTTGGCTTCCCTTGGTGTAATGGCAAAAAAAGAAAAAGCTATTAATAAAAAAATGCTAAAGTATGCTTTAAAGTCCCGTTTCACTGAAAAAGTCTATCTGATTGCAATGGAAACCATTGAAAAAATGACTTAGGTTTCAACTTGATATTTCTTTGTGCTATTTAACCAGATAAAAAAAGGGCTCTTGCAAATAAGCGCAAGGCCCTTTTTAATTCAAATAAATATCCCTTTTATGAATTTAATATCTTTTTTGCACTTTCGTTATTTACATCAGACACATGAGGAATACCGGTTTCAATTGCTGTTTCCCGATTACCTGAAAAAATCTCCTGGCGTGTGATTTGATTCAAAGAAAATTTTCTTGCCCCGGCCATGAGCTGCTGCAAACCGCAGCCCAGCTTATCCGCCAGTGTATAGAATGCAATGGCACCATAAGGAATATTCTTCATTTCCTCCTTGCCCATTTTTTTCTTAAGATCATGGTAACCTACGAAAATTTCATCCGCAGTTTTTCCAACTTCCAGAACCGTTTTCGGCAATTCATTCCAGTTGCCGTTCACTCCCGCCCGCTGCTCAGGATTAATGGCCCCCTCTATGTTTGCCCCTAAAAATCCCGGGATCATAATCGCTCTTCCCATACAAATTAATTTTGTATAGGGAGCACCTAATGCAAGTGATTTAAAAATATGATCTTCAAGTGCGAATCCACCGGCAAAGGACATGTCCACAACATTTTTCCCTTTTGCCGATAAAATACTGGCATATTCATGGGCTTTTGAATGAAGAATAATGGAGGGAACACCCCAGCTTTGCATCATATTCCACGGACTCATACCAGTTCCCCCGCCGGAACCGTCAATTGTTAAAAGGTCAAGTTCGGCATCTGTTGCAAACTTAATGGCCATTGCCAGCTCTTCCATGCCATAAGAACCTGTTTTTAAAGTAATTCTCTCAAACCCGATACCGCGAAGATATTCCACGGTGTTCATGAAATCTTCCTGAACCTTGCTGACCGTATCGAAATTGGTGGCACCCAGACGGCTGTGCCGGGCAAAAGACTTAATTGCACCCTGCTCAAATCCCTGCTGAACTTCAGGCAGAGACGGGTCCGGATCAACCACATACCCTCGTTCTTTCAGGAACATTGCATATTCAAGGCTTCTGACCTGTATCTCTCCACCAATATTCTTTGCACCCTGACCCCATTTTAATTCAATGATACACTTGTTGCCATATTTATCCACAACATACTCTGCCACACCATTTCGGGTGTCTTCAACATTGAGCTGGACAATGATAGCACCGAACCCATTGAAATACCTTAAATAGGTCTCTATTCTCCGGTCAAGTTCAGGCGCTTTAACAATTTTACCTTTTTTATCTGTCTGGGGGCCGATTTCAGAATTTTTATCCACACCCACCACATTCTCGCCGATCACCACCGGGATACCGATTAATGCACCACCAATGGCAAAGGAATCCCAATATTTTTCTGCAATAAGGGTTGAGCCCAAAGCACCAGTCATCATGGGCATGCGGATTTTTGTTTTAATCCTGCTCCCAAACTCGGTTTCAAGGCTGACATTTGGAAAAACACAGTCATCCGGGCTGTTGGTCATACCGTGTGTAAGCCCGGCCGAGCCATATGCATAGCCTTGAATTCTCAGGGAATTATAAGATACCCCCACATGGTTGGTATTGTTTGCACCGGCGGTAACCAGACCATAGCTTCTCGGATATAATAATTTTCTTCCAACCATGCTGGACAGCCATGTTTCGCACTTCCCATTACAATCTGCACGACATAATGTGCAAAGGCTTGATTCACAGACGTTCCCTCTGTTTTTGGTTCCCAGGGCATCATTTCCTTTTGAAAATCTCATTTCCATAACTTTGTCTCCTTTTTAATAATCTTGTTAGCTTTTCACATTTCCTCATTGAAATAATTTCCTGAAAATAAAAAAAGGCACCCTCCCCGGTTAAAAACCGGAGCAGACACCTTTGTCATGGAAAAACTTATTTTTACGCCATTGTAAAAACAAATTGAATTAAAATAAAAAGTATCTTGAAAAGATTTTAATGTCAACTTATTTAAAAGAGGATTGTTTTATGCGACTTACCTGTATTGCATACTTCTTGACAACCCACTTCAATAAAAGTAAATATCCCATTAAATTTTAAAAGCTTAAAAAGATTTGGAAAATTCTTAGTAAATGGAAAATTACAGCGTGAAGGAAGACATTCTTCTATCAGTGAAAATATGAAAATCCTTCTTACAAACGATGATGGATATAGTGCTCCGGGAATTCAAGTGTTGTATGAAACGCTTCGATCTTATCATGAAATTGTTATGGCAGCACCCGATAGAGAGAAAAGTGCCGTGGGGCACGGTATTACCCTTAATGAACCCATACGGATTGACAAAATAAACTTAAATGGCGGTGGTGAGGGATATGCAATTACAGGAACTCCGGCAGACTGTGTTAAGCTGGGCCTGTTTAAACTTTGCACCACACCACCTGATATAGTTATTTCAGGGATTAATCCGGGCAGTAACACTGGGGTTAATATCAACTATTCGGGTACCGTGGGAGCTGCCAGGGAAGCGGCATTAAATGGTTTATTAAGTATAGCTGTTTCGGTAAAACGAGGAAAGATAGTAGATTTTCAGGGTATGTCCCGGTTTATAGGTAATCTGGTGGACAAAGTATGTGATTATGGTCTTCCGACCGGCACATTTTTGAACATCAATGCACCGGATATTTCATTGGATGAAGTTCGCGGAGTCAAAATTACCCGGCAGGCCTCTAATAATATTTCAAAGCAATTTGAAAAACGTGTTGATCCAAAGGACAGGTCTTATTACTGGTACAGCAGCATAAACCAAGTGAATAGTGAACCAGATACAGACGTCAATGCATTATCACAAAACTATATTTCCATAACTCCAATTCAATGCGACATCACAGATTATAAGACAATGGCGGGAATGGAACCATTCCAACTTCCTTGACAACATCCCCTGGATATTATTTTTTCAGTCCCCGTAACAAGCTTGCTACGGTTTTCCCCTCTATTACAGTTTCTCCATCCTGATTTTCAATCCAGCTTCTTATTTCAATCCGTTCATCCTGAGGATCTATTGCTATGATTTCAAACCATGCGCGAAGAGTGTTCCCTATAAAAACAGGACGTAAAAATTCCAGGGTTTGTGATTTAAAAATTGCACCGATACCTGGCAAATGCATCCCCACCAAAGTTGAAAATAACGAAGCTGACAACATACCATGAGCAATCCGTTGTCCAAAAAATGTTTGCTCTGCAAACTGTTCATCAACATGTAAAGGATTTATATCACCTGTTATGGCAATAAAATGGGATAAATCGGATTCAGTTATTGTTTTTTGGAATGATGCCTTTTGCCCGACCACAAGATCATCGAAAGTTGTCAGTTGATAAGTCATGGGTTGCTCCCTTTTAAATAATATGATTTTGAATCATCAAGTTATCTTATTATCATTAAACTATAAATTTCAAAGCATCATTTTTCAGGTTTGTCTTAAAATCACAGAATTTTATTTTTCCGAGGTCGAATTTGATTTCAAATTTGAATTTTGCAGCCACCCACAGCTTCGGGTATCCACGTAATTGATATTTTTGTGAAACAATTAAAAATGCATGAGAAATTAGTTTTAATAAAATTTGTAAAAAACGAAGAAAAATTTAATTAGAAGGAGTAAATAAGAGAAAAAATTTAATAGCGTTTAACGTTGAAAATGATAAAGTTGAAAAATTTCAAATAATAATAGACTGTTAGGGAATCTATTGAAATATTTGAAAATATCATGTTCCACGAAAAAAAATATTGTAAAATCAAAAGATTACCAGTGGTTTGTAAAAAAACACCATCATATAGCAAATAGAGAATTATCGAGGTTGACTTAGAGTTTGAATTAAAATAAGAGAGATAGAAATTTATGTTATTCAAATTATTTCAAGATATAGGACGGTTTAAATATTGAATACTGCATCAGTCTTAAACCCTATTCTCATAATAGATGATGAACTACCTATTTTGAATCTACTTTCAAAAAGCTTGACCAGAAATGGTTATACTGTGGATACTGCAGAAAGTGGGGAAAAGGGAATTAAAAAAATCGCCTCCAATAATTACAGTCTGATTCTTACTGACATGAAAATGCCTGGTCTGTCTGGAGAACAGGTTCTTCAATATTCAAAACAAATTCAAAACAAATTGACACCAGTTGTGGGAATGTCTGGAACAGCAATTCTCGGTGAGGATTTTTTTCATGCGTCAGTATGGTTTTCCATTAAAAGGTAAATATTTTTTTCGTAAACTATTGCCCAAATCTCACGCAAGTTATTGATATTACAGGAGAAAAAATAAGTCTAGACTTTGTCT
>NZ_JAUWQB010000052.1 GCF_030611305.1 Desulfobacula sp.
TTCGGATTCAAAATTAAAATCACATAGTTCACATACAGGGTTTGTCATTGAAATAGCATTTTTACAAAGTTTGCACTCTACCATTAAGACATCCTTTCAAATGCGGAGATTCCAGAAAAGTTTACAAGATAATAATACTGAAAATTTGGTTGATTTAAAAATCAGCTTAAATGGTGATATAACTGAATGAAACAGATTTTGCCAGATTAAATTTATTACATACTTAAGTATAACAGGATTCTTGACTGACCATTAAATTTTATTGTTGACAGAGATTCTTTTAGAAGGCTCAGCCTTATTCATTTTAATACAGCTTGATTTAATCTTGAAAAGAATTTTTTAACTTTTTGAGAGTATGAGCAAAATTACATATCGAGGTTGGAACTGAATCTTGCCCCGGCCGGACCAATCTTATAAAGATGTCGGCTTAATCCTGATAAACTGGACAAGGCAAAGGGAGATAAAACTGAAAAAGGCCCCGGCCAGGAAAGGAATTTTATAGTCCACCATCCATAACAGCCCGCCAATGACCGGCAGGACCACAGCTGCGATATGGTTGATGGTAAACCCCACTGCCGCACTTGATGCAATATCCCGGGGATCGGCAATCTTCTGGAAATAGGTATTAATGGCCGTTGAACAATTAAAAAACATGTGATCAAGGATGTATAAGATAGCGACTAAAAGTTTTGAGTCAACAAAAGCATAGGCGATAAAAACCAGGATAAGGAAAAAGTATTCTATTGAAAGAAGTTTGCGTTCCCCATATTTTACAATAAATTTTCCGATTAAAGGATTGATGAAAAAATTGATCCCATTGTTCAAAAGAAAGAGCAGGGTTATATCCTGAACGGAAAATCCGAATTTTTTTACCATCAAAAATACGGCAAATGCCATGAAAATCTGCCGTCGTGCGCCTGCCATGAAAGTTAGAAAATAGAAGAGCCAGTATTGTTTTTTCAATATTAATTGTTTTTTTTGGGGAAGGATGTCCTTGTCAGCAGGATTTTTTGTGAAGGCCCAGACACCGCAGACACCGATTACACTGCCAAAAAAAATATACATGGCTTTATAGCTGAATAACGGAGCAATAAAAAATATAATGATGCCGACCACAATGCTGGCAGCGGCGGCATAGCTTCTTTGTGCGCTTAAAACAAGAGGGGAGGTCAGTTTGTCAAAATACTGGAGTGTCAGCGACTTATTTGTTGTTTCATAATAGTGGAATCCGAAACTCATGATCATGGTTGTAAAAATAAGGCCATAAAAGCTGGGTAAAAGCCCGGTTGCAAAAAGACCTGCTCCCAGGATGATAATGGACAGGGCAGACAATTTGTGTTCTTTAATGATTAAAATCACGTAGGTAACAAGTAATGCCAGAAACCCCGGGATTTCACGAACAGACTGCAGCGCACCGATATGATGGCCGTCAAGTCCGACAATGTTAACACTGAAATTGTCAAAAAGGGTTGCCCAGCACTGGAGCCCTGCGGTAGAACAAATGGTCAAAACGATGAGATAGGAATACATCTGTTTTTTTTTATAATCAGGCATCAAACAACTTTTTATTGAATTTTACTTATTATCTTTTCAACTACTTTTTCTGCGGTATCTCCAAACAGGGTTTCAACTTCCACCAGGTTAAGATACTTGTCATCCCATTGGATATTATCACTTTCAAGAACCCAGTCTTTGAGCCTGTTATATTTGCCGCCCAGAGCTTTGATTTTTTTTAAAAGCGATACGTCACTCGATGTTTTGAAGCTGATATTTAAAGACAGGATATACTCAATGATGTTGGGTGTGGAGGGATTTGAAGAAATGCCGGGGATTACCAGAATATTTTTATTGTCTTTCCGGCCTTTCCCAATATACACATTTCCTTCTCTCACAATGATGTTTTTAGTTCCTTTAAGTCGGGGATCTGTTTCCACTCTTGAAGTATCGTCTTTTAATAAGCCGGTTTTGTTCACTATTTTTATTTTGGTCTCCCCCGTGACCTCGCCTAAAAGACTAAGACCTGAAATCTGGTAGAGGAAGGCGCCCTTGACGTTGGAAATAATCTCCTGGAGATTTTTAATTACCAGAACATTTTTATTCATAATCTGGGAGAGTTGAATGCCATTGGCAGTAAGTTCATCAAAGACAGGGCCTTCAAATTTTTCACTGATTCTGCTGGTACCAACCGTTACGGTTTTGGCCTGATGCTTGATGGCATCAACAGGCCTTGCCATGGTGTTAATGGCCTTGCCAATGTTATCAAAAAATGTATCGAACATGTTGGAAGGGGTGCCTTTTATTTCAAAATCAATTTCAAAATCAGACACGGGCAACCTGCCGGACAGGTATTTTAAAAGCAATGTGATATTGGCAACTATATCAAGCCCCATGACAGCAGGGAAGCCGCCTTGTCTTCGTTTTTTTGAAAATTTGTTATAGAATCGCGCAATGGTTTCCCTGAATCGTTTCTCCAGAAGAACTTCATAAGCATCGTGCCCCATGGTGGTATATTCGTCTAAAAGATCCTGAATTTCAGTTTTTCCTTCATACATAAACCTGGAACCCTCATTAATGGCAAGGGCAGCATAATACCCCCAGATGTGTCCGACAAGTGTATTAAGGACAGGCGCAAAATGTTCTTTTGTTTCAGGAATTTTAAATACATCCCTGGCATAAACATCAAACCTGTCTTCTCCAATAGTGGTGATAACCACAGGGGTTGCTTTATGTGCATGGAAAATGGCCGTATCCTTTATAATATCCCCCAGTACACTTTGTCTTGTTCCGGCAGCACAAATGATGATCAATGGCTCGCTTGACAGATCAATATGTTTCTTATCTTCGATAAAGTCAGACGAAATGGTTTTATAGCAAAGCTCACTGAGTTTGATCCTGATCTCATCGGCAGATGTCTTGTTTGATCCTGATCCTACGGTTGCCCAATAGTCTTTTGAGACTGCAAGCCTGAATGCCGAATCTTTGATTTGATCTTTCATCCCAAGGATGATTCTCATTTTATCCGGCAGGCTCATAATTTCGTTGATCTGTTCCGTAATAAATTTGCTGGATCTTGTTTGAGCAATACAGGCTATGTGAAGACCCAGAATAGCCCCGGCAGTAATCTGTGAATAGAATGCTTTTGTTGATGCCACAGACATCTCAATATCGCGGCCGGAGCTGGTATATAATACACCATCTGTTTTAAAGGTCAGATCAGAATCTCTCCTGTTCACGATGGCCAGCGTTTTGGCGCCGCAGGCCTTCACCAGGTCAACGGTCCTGTTGGTATCCGTTGTGGTGCCGGACTGGCTGATGGCCACAACAAGGGTATGGGTCATGGATTGGGTTTTATTTTCCCCTTCAATAATACTGAATCCGGAAAGTTCTGATGATTTTAAGGCTCTGATGGTGATATTTTTATCACCCAGATAGAAATTTAACAGATCTGCACAGCCCTGAGCCGCAATCCCGGCAGTCCCCTGACCAATAAAATAGACTTTTTTTATTCTTTCGTTTTTAAAGTCATCTTCCAGTGATTTTGGAATCACTGTCTCGTCCAGAGTTGTGGCGAACAGGTTTGATTCCGGGGAAAAATTGATTTTATCCTCCAAGGTTTTTTCAACCGAACCGGGGGATTCTGAAATTTCTTTTAAAAAATAGTGGGGGAAGTTTTGCCTGTCAATATCCCTTGACGTAATCTGGCTTGTCAGTACTTGATCATCTTTTATGCTGATAGGGGTATTGTCGTAATCAAAAGATTGAATCCCTGATACACCACCCGAGGAATTTGGATCAAGAATAACGATCTGGCCTTTGTTTTCTCCATTCAGTTTGATGTAATCCTGGGTTTCCTCCACAATGCCATAGAGCTCTGATGCCGCAATATAATGATCCTTTGCAATCCCGACAAAAATGGCCTGACCACTTCCTTTCTGGGCTAAAAACAGTTTTCCGGGGGCTAAATCCGAGTGCATGCTGATGGCATGAGAGCCTTCAAAATCATTGACAGCCAACCTGAAGGCCTCTTCAATGGAGTTGTTGAGTTTCAGGTAGTGCTCGATCTGGAGCGGAATCAGTTTGGTGTCAGTATTGATATCTTCATGGATTTTATCATATCGTGCTTCATACTCTGTTTTCAATTCAAGATAATTGTCAATATCTCCATTCAGGCAGACATGAAGGATGCCTGTCTTACCGATTTCTCTATCTGTGGGGGTGTTGTCTTGCGGGTGGCAATTGGGTATTGTAATATCTCCGACAGAGGCCCATCGAGTGTGAGCAGATACGGAATTGGCAACAAAGTGATAATTTGAAAGCAATTGAAGCATGAGATCATTTTTAATCTGGCTTCGGATAAAGGTTACATTGTCTCCAAGTGAACCGATTTCTGCGGCAACTTTATAGACAAAAGAAATTGTCACGAAATGCTTGTCGTTTCCCGGGAAGGTATCGTTGATGGTAAGACTGTTATTGGGTAATACCAGGTGATTTGTCCGTTGCTTCAACCTTTCCGAAAGCCCCGCCTTGATAACTCCTTCCATGAAATTTTCAAATTCGGGTTTAGTAAAGGTAAGTATAACCGAAATTCCCGCAGAATCTCTTCCCCTGACTTCAAGCCGGTCGATACTGTTCAACACGGCATTAATTCTTTTGAATATCTTTAATCCACGGACGTTGCCGCCACTTTCAAGATCAGTGGTAAGATTGCTGATGGCGGTTATGTTATCCAGGATTTCTTTTTTAAGGCACCAGCAAATATCCCGGAGTTTTTCAAGGCGTAAGGAAATTATTTCAACATCTGAAGAAGAAAGATTTGTGTTTTCTTTCTTAAATGCAGAGGTTTGATCCTTTATTAATTGTTCAATCGTTTCTGAAATTGATAAAAGAAGATCCTTTTTTTCTTTGTTAAAAAAAAGATCAGAAAAAATACTTTCCTGTTTAAAACCCTGGCACTCTTCAAACAATCTGTTCAGAAGATCATCACTGCCAGGGAAGTCATCCCGGACAGACAAGTCATCAGACGATAAACTTTTTGTTTTTAACGAAAGGACCATTCCCTGGAGAGGGTTTAAATTAAAATATTCTGGGCCGCTGCTCCCTTTAAATGCAACAAATGCCGAAATGCCGCATGATATGGTATTGGGTTGATATGGGAAGAATATGATGGCGTTTTCTTTTGCCCCTGTTATGGCTTTCCCGAATTCAATATGGATTGAAAATAGTTTTTTGACCCGATTTAACAAAGGGTTTAAAAAATGCTTTTCTTGCAGAGTCATTATTTTCTCCGTCGCCCAAAAGGTTTTATACATCACAATTGTGCAGTTGCAGCATTATTTTTTTTAAAATATTGTTTTAAAATCATCTTTGCATAAGTGCCGGCTCTTGTTCCAATATATTTTCTATGGCCGACAACAATAGACAAAGCAATTTTTTTATTTGTTTTTTTCTCTTTCCCAAAACCGGTAAACCAGTCGTATTTAACCGTATTATCTTTATTATATAAAGATCCGGTTTTCCCGCCGATCACAAGCCTGGAAAGGACTTTATCTTTTGAAGCACCCCTGAAGGATTTTCTGGCGGTTCCCGTTGATACGGTTTTTTCCATTAGCTGCATTATTGTTGCTGCAGTTTCGGGTCTTATCGCTGTTATATAGGTTGCTTTTTTGTTTTTGTAAATGATTTCCCCGTCAGCGTCTGTCACATGTTCAACAATACTTGGCAGCATGATGTCACCTGAGTTGACTATAGCCGAGATAAGCATGACACCAAATAGTGGCGATATGGTTGTGTCATTGTTAAAGCCGCAGCCCAATTCAGCCAGATGATATTCGCTGCTGTTCGTTTCAAAGCTGCCTGAGACAAAAGGTAATTCAGACTGGATAACCTGGTTGAATCCAAAAGCAGCGGCATAGGACTCAAGTCTTTCTTTTCCAAGGTAATTTTTCCCGATTTTCCCGAACACCGGGTTTACGGATTCTGCAAAAGCCCTGGAAAATGAAATTTTATAGGTATATTTATTCTTAACATCCTTGAGTTGACGCTTATATAATGTGTACTTATTCCCATTAAAGTACAATTGCGTCTGAGGAGTGTAGCCCAGCGTTTCAACAGCAGCCGCAGCCGTTACAATTTTAAAGATGCTTGCGGCCGGATAGTCTGATTCGATACAGGGATTGGCATCGGGATTTTCAAGATCAAACCCTGTCATGGCAATAATTTTGCCTGTATCGGCTTCCATGACTACAAAGGCAATCCTCTGGGGTTTTCCACGGGTCAGTTTTTTGAGCCGGTCAAGCAGAGATAATAAATATTTCTGAAGATAAATATCAATACTTGTCGTAATTTCATAACTGGCTTCAGGTGCATCAACGGAAAAGATGTTTTTGTCTGTATGGATAAATTTTGTATTACTGATGATTTCTTTTAATTGAGCCTTTGATAACCGGTTTTGCGTTTCAGAAGTCTGCGGTTCTGACCGTGCCGGATCTTCCTTCCGGGTTTCATGAAAAGTATCGTTGTTTTCAGGGACCTGGTTTTTAAAAAAATAGATGCCTGCAATCAAAAGTATCAGGGCACCGGAACCAATGATTATTTTTATTGTTTTTAAAAAAAGAGTTCTCTTCCTTTTTTTAACGATATATTCAGATTGAAAATTTCGCCAGGAACTTTCTTTCATTTTACCGGGTTTCCGGGTGTAACCGATTTGTCAAAATTGGACACCGCCAGTTTTTTCTTATGGTTTTTGGATTTAATCTTGTCTGTATCAATTCTCGGAAACAAAATGTCCGGCTTTGCAATTATGGTTCCTTTTTTAATCTGTCCCCAGGGGAATGTTTCTTTCAGGGTGTAGAAGCCCTTTTCTCCTTTTTCCATGCAAAGGGTTTTTTGCATTTTCAAAGATGTTTGCGGCATAATGGGGTATATCAGGCAGGAAACAACCCGTAACCCTTCGATGAGATTATAGAGGACTGTTCCGAGAATAGGGATATTGGCATCATCTTTGGCCAGTGTCCAGGGTGCAGTCGTATCAATATATTTATTCATGATGCTGATAAATTGCCAGATGGCCTCGACCCCTTTGTGGAACTCACAAAGAGACATGGCCTGCCTGAATTTATCAATGGCTTTTTTCGCATCAGATGCCAATGATAGATTCTTTTGTTTTTCAATTTCAGCATCCGGTTCTTTTACTTCACCCGTAAAATATCTATGGTTCATGGAAAGGACTCTTGAAAAGAGATTTCCAAGGTCATTTGCAAGATCCGAGTTGATTCTTGATACAATGGTCTCCTCTGTGAAATTGGCATCCAGGCCAAAGACCATCTCCCTCATTAGAAAGTATCTGAACGGGTCAATCCCGTATTTATTTGTCACCTGGATGGGATCCGTGACATTGCCGATACTTTTTGACATTTTACTGCCTTTGACGTTCCAGAACCCATGGACATTCAATCCATTATAAATTTGAATACCGGCAGCTTTCAGCATAATGGGCCAGTAAATTCCATGGGGTTTGATAATGTCTTTGGCCACAAAATGACGGGCACCCGGCCAGAATTTTTTAAAAAGTTTGCCATCAGGATATCCCAGAGCTGAAATGTAATTTACAAGGGCATCAAACCAGACATAGGTGACATAATCTTCGTCAAAAGGCAGAGTGATTCCCCAAGTCAATCGGGATTTTGGACGGGAAATGCAAAGGTCTTCCAGGGGCTCCTTTAAAAAAGAAAGAATTTCGTTTTTGTACTGTGCAGGCTGGATAAAATCAGGATTGGCTTTGATGTGGTTGATGAGCCATTCCTGGTATTTGCTCATTTTAAAAAAATAATTGGATTCCTTGATGAGCTCAGGCTCAACACCATGGTCCTGGCATTTACCGTCTACAAGTTCCCTTTCCTGGTAAAATCGTTCACATCCAAAACAATATAGTCCTTCATAGCTTGAAAAGTAGATATCTCCTGAATCATAAATTTTTGAAAGAACATCTTTAACTACTTGAATATGGTCCGGATCCGTTGTTCTGATAAAATGATTGTTTTTGACATTTAATACCGGCAATAGATCCTGAAAGAGCTTACTGATGTTGTCTGCATATTCTTTTGGCGTTGTTCCCTGTTGTTGGGCTGCCTGGACAATCTTATCTCCGTGTTCATCCGTTCCTGTCAGAAAAAAGGTTTCGTAATCATCTATCTGTTTGAATCTCGTTGCAACATCAGCAGCAATGGAGGTGTATGCATGTCCCAGATGGGGTTTGGCATTGACATAATATATGGGAGTTGTAAAAAATTGTTTTTTGGATTTCATTCTTTTGTAGATTCCGTGATTGAGTTAGTCAATTGTTGGATGGTTTTTTCTATTTCGGTATTATCTTCTAAACGGATAGTGACGCTTTCTTTCAATACATTCTGCCTGACAACTTTTCCTTTTCCTTCTTTTATTGTAATCTTTTTCCCTAATTTGGGCATCCCGCGTTTAAGGCTTTTATAGGTTTCGTTTTCAAAGGTCAGACAGCACATTAATCTGCCGCAAACCCCGGAAATTTTCGTGGGATTCAATGACAGTCCCTGCTCTTTTGCCATTCTGATGGAAACCGGCTCAAACGTATGCATAAAAGAGGAACAGCAAAGTTCTCTTCCGCATTTGCCAATACCGCCGCAATGTTTTGAAAGATTGCGAATCCCGACCTGTCGCATTTCAATCCGGATACTGAATTCTTTTACCAGAAGTTTGATGAGTTCTCTAAAATCAATCCTGCCGTCAGCAGTGTAGAAAAAAGTCAACTTGTTGCGATCAAATGTACTTTCAACACTGAACAGGTTCATGAGAAGATCTAAATCATTGATGCATTGGATGCAAAAATTAAACACTCTTTTTTCAAGCTTTTTTAGTTCTTCTCTTTTTAGAAAGTCTTTTTCAGTGGCAACACGGACAATCTGTTTTAATTTTTTTCCAACATTTTCGATTTCAACGGGAGGTATGGCAATTTTACCAAACCCAAGGCCTTGCTCAGTTTCTACGATTACAGCGTCGCCCTCTTTCAGCACAAAAGCATCGCTTTTGAAATCATATATTTTCCCTGCTGTTTTAAATTTAACGCCAGTAACTTTAATCATAAATCAACTTTCCTCTGTTAGTAACAATTTTAAGGAAAAATTTATCCAATGTTAGTCTTAGTGTGCAGTTGGATGCCAGCCTTTTTTCCGTTTCATAAAGATCTTTGATCCACACGGAATGTTTTTTTGTTTCAACCATCTGACTAATATCTGTAAAAGCGTCAAAAAAATCAAGGTTAACTATTTTTTGGGGATGAAGTTTAAAAATCATTAAATCCCGGAAAAATGTTTTCATAATGGCAATGGCATCATCGATAAGGTCGGGATCGAAGCTTAACTTTTGTGAAAGCATCAATCCTTTTGATATGCAGTTGTTTGTGTCTGTTTTAATTATACTTACAAGGGCGTTAAGTAACCACTTCCTTCTTTTGATCCAGTCGACGTCTTTTGTCTCATCATTTTGATTCAAATTTAAATACATCAGTGCCTTTTTCAGGTCAGAATCAGCAGTTTTCGATGCAATTGCGGCCATTTGTTTGTCAACCTTGAATTCATTGATCAGACATTGTTCAATGAGTTTGTCGGTCAATGGTTTAAATCTGATTTTACGGCATCTTGAAATAATGGTTGGAACAAGGTAAGAGATCTTGTTGGCAATGAGGACGAAAAATGTTTTTTCAGGCGGTTCTTCAAGCATTTTTAATAATGCATTCTGTGCCTGTCTATTCATTAGATCTGCATTCAAAATCAGTACCATCCTGAATTTGGCCTCATTGGGCTTAGACGAAATTGCCAATCCCATTTCACGAATTTGGGATATGGAAATTATTTTTTTCCCTTTTAAATGGTTGATACATAGGATATCGGGGTGGCTTTTTGCATCGATTTTACGACAGGACTTGCAATTGTTGCAGGCAAGGCCCGTTCCTTTCAAACAATTACACCCCTTTGCAAATAGAAATGCCGCTTCTTTTCTTCCTGTGTTCTCATTTCCATAGAAAAGAAGGGCATTTGGGATTTTTTTTGCCTGAATGATTATAGTTAACTCAGATACAGTTTTAGCTTGGTATTGCATTTGATCAAAATCAGACATGGTTTGATCAATAACCATGTGTTAATAATCCACCCGCTCCTTTAGTTCTTTTCCGCATTTGAAAAACGGGAGCTGTTTGGGAGGAATAGTGACTTTTTGGCCGGTTTTCGGGTTTCGGCCTGTATAGCTTTTGTACCCTTTTATATGAAAACTGCAAAAGCCCCTTATTTCAACCCTTTCTCCTTTGACAAATGAATCGGAAAGCGAGTCAAAAAATATTTTAATGACCTCTGAAGCTTCGGATTTTGTCAGATTCGCTCTCTCTTTTAATGTCGAAATCAATTCAAGTTTATTCATACTTCCTCTTTCTATGTTGAATGATGCGATCTTATTATTTCTTAACGGTTTTAATTAAAATTTGATAAAAAGTCAAGGAGTTATGCCAATAAGTCAGGGATTTTTTCAACATTGTCTTCCTCTGCTTCAACCCCGGCATATTGTCCTAAAACATCTATTTTGATAACAACACGCCCCCTCCCTTTATATCTTGTAAACTCTCCTTTTACCCCTGCCATAGGACCTTCTAAAATTATCACAGGGTCTCCCTTTTTTATGCGGATATTTGTTCCTGTGATCAGATCCATGTTGGCATTTGTCAGAATTTTTAAGGATTCGACCTGTGACTGGGGCACGGGTACCGGTCCGGATTGATTGCCCAACAGCCTGACGGCCCCGATAGTTTTTAAAATATTTAACTGGTCTTCAGGGTTAAATGTTGATTTCACAAAAACATATCCCGGGAAAAGTGGAATTTCTATCAGGAGGGTTCTATCTTTCCGCCGACTTTTCTGCTTTGTTTTGGGCAAAAATGCTTCAATTTTTTTTTTAACAATATGAGTGTACACTATTTGCTCAAAGTTGCTTCTTGTCAGAAGAGCAAACCAGTTTAATTGTTCAATCATTTTGTACCAACTTCTCCGATTCCATGAAGATTTATGAGAAAGGCAATACTCTGTTCGCCACTTGATTCTGAAAAATAAAGGTTAAAGGTCCAGCAGGATTTTTTTAAGGCAAACCCTGCCTGTGTTTCAACGGTCTTTTTTTCTTTTAGATTTTTTTCAATGGAGTAATAGGCGGTTAATTCATCTGTCAGGCTGATATCGATTTTTGAATACAGGGATTCGGATACGTTGAATGTATATCGATATTCTGTTCTTAAGGAATCTCCTCTGTTGTCTTGCAGTGTATTTCCGATGTTTAAGGTTTTAAAATGGTTGTCATAGGGAGACCAGGAAAGATCCATATCAAGGGTTATAAAATCGTTAGGATTCAGCTCCGTATCAAGTGTAATATCTGAAAACGGTCTTGGTTCGTCATCTCTTTTCTTTTTAATATCATAGCTCTGGTAAAGTTTAATGTAGGCAAAATCGCGGTAGGTTGTTATCTCTTTGCCTTTAGGGGTTATTCTTGATTTTTTGGAAGTGAAATTATTGGTAAGAGACCAGGTAAGAAGATTTTGTTCCACAATTCTGTCCAGAGAATCAAAGGAGGGCAGATCATCTTGGTTAATGTATGGAATGAAGGCGTATTCAAGTTTTGGGATGATTTCATGCTTGGTTTTATCTGCAAACTCATTATTGGGATTAAAGATTTTAATCAGCTTTGTGGATAGCTGGGCACCGATATCATACATCTGTCTTGTCCGGAGGCTGTCGGAATTGCCGTTAATATCCGTGAATTCATTGGTATTCCAGATGCTCTGCCTTACACCGACAGACGGCTCAAAATTAAAAAATTTGCCGAGTTTTAAGGGCAGATAGAGTTTGGGGTAGATATCTGTTCGTTGCCCTTTTACAAGCGTTGCGGTTGTATCTTTCCTGTAAAAAGATCGATACTCGGTATCAAGAGAATAAAAGAATTTTGAAGGGCCTATCTGCTGTTTGAAGGCATCAAACTGAATGCTTGGAAGGGTCTGCAGCGTTGTGTCATCTGTGTTCTGTCTTCGGGCTCTGATATTATCGTACCATAAAGCATCAACATTGAATGTGTAGGTTGACCATGATTTGCTGATATTCAGCCAGTTTTTCCGGATATAGACATCATATTCATCCAGACCCCGGCCAAATTCTTTTTCAAAATATTCCTTGGTTTCATCATATCCTGTAAATCCGTCTTTAAATTCATGAAGATAATCTTCATCACTGGCCACATCGACATCCAGTTTGGCTGTAAAACCATTGGGAAGATCCTGGTTGTGTTTCATCCTGAACCAGAAGCGGTCAGTGTTGGTCCTTTGGGGGGTAGTGAGATAACTATAATTTTCTGTATTGATTGTTCCGTCATCTATTTTTTCATCTTCAAGAAAATCAAAGAACATGGAACCTTTTGTTTTGTTATCCATTACATATCTGAACTGGGCCCCTGTTTTTATTCCTCGATCAGACATGTAATCTGTATAAATTGTTGCATCGGTATTCCTTGAAATAGCGACAAAAAGGGGCTGTTCATATTCAAACCCCTTTCTGTCCGATGATGAAATTCTTGGGAATAAAAGACCCGTCTGGCGGTTGGTCTTGACAGGGAAGACAAGAAAAGGGGTGTAAACTGTAGGGATTTTTTTTGCCCAGAGAACGGCATGACTTGCAAGGCCATACCCTTCAATAGTAACTTTTATGTTTCTGCCGGAAATTTTCCAGTCAGGAGAATCGCCTGCGCATGATGTGATGGAACCTTTATCCGCACTATAAGAAAATTTACCCGTCTTTCTGATGTTCTCACCATTAATATAAAAATTGTTTTTCTGGATAAAGATGGTGCCTTTATCTATGGTGCCGATTTCCGTTGTAAGATTGATATTCATTGCATTGCAGGAGATGGAATCTTCGCCGGATATCAAAAGAACATTGCCCTGGGCAAAAGCATCCTTTGTTTTATTTGAAAATTCAACATAGTCAGCTTCAAGCCTGGTTTTACCCCCGGTGATCACAACATCGTCTTCGGCAATATAGAGGTCTCTTTTATTATCAAAGGTTACTATCTGCGCGGAGATATGCCAGGGGATCTCTTTGGGATTTTGGGGCAGAATATTTGCTTTTGCAAGCCCCTTGGCTGATATGAATATGTAAAAAAAAGTAAATATTATAAAAAGTGGCAGATACCTTTGCCTTAACAAACAGACCATGTTCTTTCCAGTAAAAAATTGCACATCGATTAAAATTACTGTATAAACCCATTTTATAGTTTAAAAGTCAAGGTAAGAATGCATGATTTGGATAGGGTCAAGATGGTAAAGGGCAAATAAAAAATGACATTTTCAATTATAGATTCCATTGGCAACACCCCTATTGTTGAGATAAAAAAAATGAACCCTGTAAAAGGGGTTAAAATTTTTGTTAAACTTGAATATATGAACCCCGGCGGTTCTGTTAAAGACCGGGCCGCGCTCTATATGATCAACGCGGCAGAAAAATCCGGGGAATTGACCAAAGACAAAATCGTTATCGAAGCAACCAGCGGAAACACGGGTATCGGACTTGCCATGATTTGTGCGGTCAAAGGATACAAAATTGCGCTTACCATGGCGGAAAATGCAAGTGAAGAACGAAAAAGTATTCTGCGCGCAAGGGGTGCTCAGATCATTTTAACCCCCAGGCGGCTGGGGTCTGATGGCGCTATTGAGGAAGCATACAGGCTTGCCAGGGAAAACCCGGATAAGTATTTTCTTACCGATCAGTATAACAACGAAGCCAATTGGAAAGCCCATTATTATACCACGGGGCCTGAAATCATTGAGCAGACCAATGGAAAGGTCTCTTGCATTGTAGCAACCATTGGGACAAGCGGAACGCTTATGGGGCTTTCCAGAAGATTGAAAGAGCATAACAGGGATATCAGGATTGTCTGTGTCGAACCGTATCTCGGACATAAGATCCAGGGACTTAAAAATATGAAGGAATCCTATACCCCTGAAATTATGGACAAAAGCTGTTTTGATGAAAAGATTAATATTGATGATGACGCAGCCTTTAATGCTGCCCGCATGCTGGCGGTAGAAGAAGGATTGTTTGTCGGGATGAGCAGTGGTGCAGCTATGGCAGCGGCCATTGAGGAAGCCCGAAAGATCAAAAACGGAGTTATTGTGGTTATCTTCCCGGACAGTGGTGAACGGTATTTGTCCACCAGTCTTTTTTCTGTGGAAAAACATATTGCTCTGTCACTTTTTAATACGTTTTCAAAAATCAAGGCACCATTTGAATCGCTTGAAAAAGAAAAAGTATCTGTATACACCTGCGGACCGACTGTTTATGAAAGACTCAATATAGGGCAGCTCAGAAGGTATGTGTTTACAGATTTACTCGTAAGATACATCGAGTACCACAACATTGCTGTAAATCATGTGGTCAATATCACAGACTATGATGACAAGACCATCCAGGGGTCGCAGCATGCGGATATGACACTTTTCGAGTTTACTCAAACCTACATAGATTTTTTCAAAAGTGATCTTGAAAAATTGAATATCCGGAAAGCAGATGCATACCCCAAAGTATCAGACCATTTTGAAGAGATGATCGATGTGGTAAGACAGCTGCAATCAAAACAGCATGCCTATGAAAAACTGCACTCCCTCTATTTTGATATTGAAAGCCTGCCGGAGTATGGTGATTTTTCAAGTATCAATCTTGATAAGATAAGACTAGGCGCAACCGTGGATCTTGACGAGTATGAAAAGCGTAATCCAAAGGATTTTACATTGTTCAAACGGGTTCGTCTTTCAGAACTCAAAAGAGGAGTAGGGGTCAAGACCCAATGGGGTAATGTACGTCCTTCTCTTCATTTGCAGTGTGCGGCTATTGCCATGAAATTTCTGGGAGACAATTTTGATATTCAAACCGGCAGCCGGGAACTTATATTCCCGCACCATGAAAATGAAGTTGCCATTGCAAGAGCAGCAAAAGGGGCAACCCTTGCAAAGTATTGGTTGCATTGTGATCCGGTTCGCTATGACGGTTCTTTAGGCACACCTGACATTGAAACGCTGACCCTTGAAACCCTTGTCAACCAAGGGTGGGAGCTTAAAACAATTCGATTCTGGCTGATTTCCAATCATTATAGGAAAACTTTAATGCTGTCAGAACAATCCCTGAAACAGACTCAATACACACTGGATAAAATTAACCGGTGCCTTACTACCTTGAGTGTAATTAAAGAAGGAAGGGATTTTAAAGAGATTGATCAATTTGTATATGATATAAAATTGGGTTTTCTTCAATCCATGGAAGATGATTTAAAGATTTCAGGTGTCATTTCTTCTTTGCTGGCAAATGTGAAAACCATCAACAGGCTGATCAATCAAAATAGAATCAATCCGGATGGTGCCCAGAAACTTGTGAATTGTTTTAAAGACATTGATTCTGTTCTTAAGATTTTTAGCTTTGCTAAAAAAAAGGAATACTCAGATGAAATTCAAGATCTTATAAGGGAACGTGAACGCGCAAGAGAGCAAAATAACTGGGAACTGGCAGATAAGATCAGAGAACAGTTAATAACTTTGGGCATCAAAGTTCATGACAAAAAGGCATAGCCATGACAAATCAATTTTTATTTTTCCCCTTCACCCATATTACCCCAAACCATTTAGACACTATCTTGGCTTTTTTCCCGTCATTTCAATGTTTGCCGGTCAGCGTGGATTTTAAGGACCGTCAAACATTACAGGCATTATTTGAACAGGGAAAAATTCATCCGTTTTTTTCATCAATCAGGGAGATTGAGGCGGTTGAAGTAAAACTTGGACAATATTTGGCATGGGCTCAGATCCATCATGGGAATGGAGCCAATTTTAAAGCCCTTTTAAAAGACAACCCGTATTTTACAAGTGATTCAGATGTGACAACCATTAAATCACAGATCAAAGGGTTTAAAGAGGCGTTGCCAAGTGAATCATCCCGGCAACGGAATTTATTGTTTTTGAAGATGGCTCAATTGTGTGATGAACAAAATGAGCACATTGATTTGGAGTTAAAAGATCTGGATAAAACCCGTGATAAATTTGTCTCAACCTTGCGCGGATTAGAAATCCTCTTAAGTGAAGAAGACAGCAAGGCAGGCGATAGTAAAGATCTGGGCGCCATTATGACTCGCGAGCGGATTTATGCATGGTCAAGGTGTATGGCAGTCAAGGAGGGACTGAAACAAAAGGGGGAAAAGCTGTTGTTCATCACTACCAGTGAGGCGGTATTTGATTATCTTGAGTCGAATTGCAAAGATGTTGTAAATGCCCTTGACATCGATAAAATAAAAGTGCATGAAAATGAATGTGAAAATAAAAGCGAATGGCAACATCAGTTTTGTGATTATTTGATGCGTGCAATTCAAGGAGATGGTATCCAGGAAAATAATCTGCCAAAAGTGAATGACAGATGTTCTCTTTCAGGGCAAATTAAACTGTGTCTTTTTTCCGGGAATGGTATTAACAATCTCTTTAATTGTTCAGATAAACAAATCCCTGTATGTCTGATCAAATTAAAGTGATAAAAAACTTGATTTTAATTAATATCATGTTATAAAAGTTTTTTTATACAGATTATATTTAAAAAATAAATTTATAATATAATAATGTTAATTTTTTAAGGAGGCTATTAAAATGGCATTTAATCCAATTGTTGACCCCGAAAAATGCGTTGGTTGCGAAGAATGTGTAGACGTATGTCCGGTAGAAGTATTTGAAATGGAAGATGACAAATCTGTTCCGGTCAATGCTGAAGAATGCATGGGCTGTGAAAGCTGCGTAGAAGTTTGTGAAGAAGATGCTATTGTAATTGAAGAAGACTAAAAAGAATACATCTTACAACAGACAAAAATGCCGAGTATGTTTTTCATCACCCGGCATTTTTTTATTATAGCGGCTTTGTTCCCAAAGGCACATCAATTTTTATTATTTTTTTAAGGTGACAGCATTGGTCAGGTATACACCTGCAATAACAAATACCGCTCCAAAAATTAAAGAAGGGGTTAGAGGTTCTTTTAAAATAAAAAATGAAAGAACCATAGCACTGATGGGGACAAAGTTAATAAAGATACCGGCTTTCATTGGGCCGATTTGTTTGATCCCTTCATAATACCAGAAAAAGCCAAGCACAGTGCCAAAAAAACCGAGGTAAAAAAGGCTTGCCCATTCAAGCGGTTCGTAAGACGCCATATTTAAAAATACGCCTTTAAAAAGGGCAGGGAAGAAAAGCAAAAGTGTTCCTGCAATAGATGAATAGCACACAGAGGCAATAGGGGACAAATTATTCATAGCTTTTTTTCCCAGTATCGAATATGCAACCCAGCTTGCAACACACCCTAAGACGAGAAGTTCACCTTTCCCAATTTTCAATTCCAATATGTCAAAAAGGTTTCCATTTGATATGACAATTAAAGCCCCTGTGACAGACAGACAAAGTCCGATTATTTTCATCAAGTTAAGTGTTTCTTTAAAAAAAATGACAGAACAAAGACTGATAAAAATAGGATTACTGGCAATAATCAGTGACGCCTGGTTGGCTTGAATATGGTTGAGGCCGGAGAAGAAAAACAGGTTATAGGAAAAGACACCTGTAAGACCTAACAAAAACACGATACATATTTCGCCAGGCGCAAGCTTAGGGAGGTGCCCCTCAATCTTTATGGTCAAAATTACAAGAAAAAAAGAAGCGATGAGAAACCGTATGAAAGCTGCTGAGAAGGGGTCTATATTGTGAGAAATTAATTTTCCCGCAATAAAAGTTCCTCCCCAGAAAACCGCAGTAAGTATTAATTTGAAATATATCAAACGCCTTCCCTTTAAATAAAAATAATTTTTGTATTTGCACAGACAAAAGTTTAAATGTCAAGCAAAGAGAAGTAAAAATCAAGACAAGCGGTATGCTTTTTTTGGAATGCCCAAGCCCGGGCTTACCCCTCAAGTCGAGAAAAAATAGGAATATTCCGGAATATTCCCCAAAAAGACTTGACAAACCGAATTTATCCAAATAAACATGGACTAAAAGGGAAAAAGGAAATTAATCCCATGTTGAATGCTCAAAAAAGATATTTTCGACTTTTCCATATCATATCAGACTTGATATGTTCAGCTATTCCATGCTATCTTCTCATCTTATTAGTTTTATCAAGCAACAATGATCGCTTGTCTTTTTCAATTCTACCTGAGCTGATGATGGGAAATTGTTTTTATAAGACTTTCAGAAGTGTTTTATATAAGGAATGGGCCCCTGTTTTTTGAAATTAATTTTATTGTTTTTTTTATTGGAGTGTAATTTGAAATGACGGAAACGACAAAAGAAAGAGCCCCGCGTGTTCAAAAAAAAATTAAGGCTCTACTGAACAATGGAACAGGGATCGTTGAAAACATCTCTGCCTCAGGTGGCTTTTTGAAAATGGAAAGCGATATTCCCACAGAGCCTTTTCAGCTTGAATTAAAAATCAGTGAGTTCAAAGCAATAAAACTGGAATGCGAACCCCAGTGGCATAACAGCTCAGGCCTCGGGTTCAGGGTTCTCGATATTGGAGATGCCAAGGAAGACCTGTTCACCCGGTACGTGGAAAATCAGATTCAGGCCTTAAAGGTTTACGGCACAGATAGAGTGTTTAAAGTTGAAATTGTGGTTACCTTAAAAAATACCAATGTATTCGGGAATGTATACTTCAGTAATTTCATTGAATACCAGGGTGTTGTCAGGGAAAAATTTTTAATGGCCACTGTTCCAGACCTGCACAAACTGATGGCAAACCGCAGTATTCGCCTGGTGACGGTGGATACTTACAACCGCTTTGTCAGCAATGCTTATTTCGGGGACATCCTGGTAGTAGAACTGACCACATCGGAGATAAAGGCTGCTACATGCAGGCTGGATATTATATTCAAAAATAAGAAAACCGGAGCATTGGTCGGTGAAGGGTATCAAAGAGTCTGCATGGTCAGTGAAAAAGGCAAAGTCATTAGAATTCCTGAAAATTTTTTAACTCCCTTAAATTTTTATCATGAAATAAAGGCATAGATCCATGCTTTATCTGAGTGCCATGCTGCCTTTGTTTGCAGGCATTGTATCTCTGTGCCTGGGAATTGTGGTCTATTACCTGTCACGGGGCAAAATCCGCAGGATTTTTTTACGGTTCTGTTTCATCACTTTTTACTGGCAGTTTTCCTGGGTGATTCTTTTCCTGTCCCCCAACAGTGAATATGCGGATCTGATATGTAAAATCGGGTATTCAGGCATTATTTTTCTGCCCCTGACCTGTTATGAAACAGCGGCCCATTATCTGAAAATTTCCAAAAAAGACATTTTCATACTTTACTTTGTCTGTTTTGGATTTTTGTTCAGCCTGTGGAGAACAGACCTGTTCATACAGGGACACCACCTTTACTGGTTCGGCTATTATCCAAAGGCAAACGTCCTCCACGGGGTATACCTTCTGATGGTTGTCTACCTGCTTACCAAAAGTACCTATATCATGATCCGCTTTCACAGGAAGGAAACCGATCCTGTCCGAAAGGCCCAGCTGAAATTCTTTCTTCTTGCCGCTATAGTATTTTCTATTTCAGGTATTGATTATCTCTTAAATTACCCGTTTCTGGTTGAAAAACTTGGTTTTAATCTATATCCTGTCGGGGTATTTTTTGTCATTTTTTCCGTTTTTATTTTTGTTTTGTCCCATTTTATCACCCTTAACCTGACCCTTGAAAAACGTGTGACTGAGCAAACCCAGCAGCTGAAAAATTCTGTTGATGCATTGGAAAAGGCCGCCAGTGCCAAAAAAGATTTCATTGCCAATGTCACCCATGAACTGAGGACCCCGCTTACCCTGATCCGGGGATGGACCGATTATATGCTTGAGGGGGAAGTCGGCACCATTCCAGCCAAACTCTCGGAAATCATGGGAAAAATCGGGATTCAAACCCTTTCTTTGACCCATAAAATCAATGAACTGCTCAAGGTTTCAAAATTTGATGCCGGCATGGATAGCCTTGCCCTGAGTCGGATTAATATTGACACCCATATTTTTCAGATTGTGTCCAGTTTCAGAGGGTTGACAGAGGCAAGCCAGGTTGGTCTTACCTATCATTCCAACCCAGATATTCCGGAAATTTTCATTGACCGGGAAAAACTCACGGATATCTTAAACAACCTGATTCGGAATGCCTATAAATTCACTGAAATGGGCGATATATCCGTGACATTGAAAGACAATGGCGATTACATCTGTATCGAGGTGAAGGATACAGGAGTGGGCATGTCCTCTGATGTCGTGGAAACCATTTTTAACCGGTTCCAGCAGGGGGACAGCTCAAAAACAAGGATGTATGAGGGCACAGGACTGGGACTTGCCATTGTCAAAGAATCCGCTGAAAGGATGTATGGCAGGGTATCGGTCACCAGTGTTGAAGAGGAAGGCACCAGTTTTATTCTGGAACTGCCCCGGGATCTTGAAAAAAAGGAACCCGGATCCATTACTGATAGACGGCAAACCGAACGGCGGGGGAAAAACGTTGTCTTGCTCCATCCTGACCGTCGAGAAAATTATCGGCGGAATGATGACCTGTCTCGGATTGAGGCCAGTGATATTGTCCAGATTGACCTGCTGGAAAACAAGCGGTTCATCAAGGGGAATGTCGAGATAGTTGAGGCGGAAAACTCCAAAGGTAACGTTGTCATTGCCGAAGACACTCCCGGGATTCTGGAATTTTTAAGCCGGGCATTAAAGGACTATACTCTGTATCTGACCACGGACGGCAGGGAGGCATGGAACACCATCAAAAAGGTAATGCCGGACCTTGTAATCTCGGATATCATGATGCCTCATATGGACGGGTTTTCGCTGTTGAAACATATCAGAACCCACAAACAGACCACCAGTATCCCGGTGATCATCATTACCTCGCTTTCGGAACAGGAAGACCGCATTAAATCCCTGCAATTGGGGGCAGATGATTTTCTGACAAAACCCTTCCACCACCTGGAACTCCAGGCACGGGTCAAGAATGTGATCAGTCTTCACACGCTTGAACGCGAAAAAACAAGACGGGAGCAATTGGAGGTTTTTTTAATGGTGCTTGCATCGGCCATTGAATCCAAGGACTCGTATACCGGGGGGCATGTGGAACGGGTGGCAAATTATTCCAGGGATCTTGCCGAAAAAATTGGCCTTTCCCCATTTCGGGTCAATGAAATTTATATGGGGGCCATTGTCCATGATGTGGGAAAAATCGGAATAAAGGACGTGATACTCAACAAACCCGGGAAGCTGACAGATGATGAATTTGATCAGGTCAAGGAGCATCCCCTGATCGGAAAGAACATATTGTCCAAACTTGAAATCGCCCCTGTAGCCGTTAATATTGCCTATTACCACCAGGAAAAATGGAATGGCACCGGGTACCCCACCGGCACCAAAGGGAAAGCCATTCCCCTCGAGGCCAGGATTGCCACCATTGCTGATATTTGGGATGCCATCACATCGGACCGCCCCTATCGAAAGGCAATCCCCCTTAGCCAAGCCATCCAGATAATGGAATTGGAACGGGGAAAGTCCCTTGATCCGGAATTGCATGATCTGTTTATGAATAAGGAATACAAGATATACCTCAATTATATCCCGGAAGAACAGGTGGCTGAACTATACTCTGGAAGAACAGCCGGGTGAACCGGGCTGGCCCCCTGATCCGTTTAATTTACCATATCATCCGGGTGAATGGCATACTTTGAAGACAGAATCATTACGGTGGATGCGATATCCTCAGTATGAAGCACAATCAGTTTTCCGGATTCAAGATTTTCTATCTTGATAGAGTTCTTTTTTTTCGACGGCCAGACGGTATAATCCTTGGTCTCATTTTCTCGGAAAACCGAGTATATCTGTCCGGGTTTGACTTTGGCTTTGCCCGTATCGATAAAAGCGATCCGATAGTCATTAATCATGATATTATTATCTTCGGAACAGATAATTCTCGCCTCAATGGGGTCAGGATTATCTTCAACCGTTAAAATTGTGTTCCGCTTATAATATTCCATAATCAAGTCACCTTTATACACAGCGCTATAGGCGTTGGTGATTAATGCTTTTACATAAGTCCCTTTATGTTCAAGTATTTTTACCTGTGCTTTGATCAAATGTTTTATCCCGTTAAATGTTTGACCATGGATCTTTTCTTTTACATTAGAGGTCGTAAAAATGTGATAGACCCTGCCGGGAACCAGTGTCCCTTTCCCTGACGGTTTTATATAAATAATATCATTGGCTGACATCATAAGATTGCCGTCCTGTTCCTTTATGATAGATCCAAGGGATGTCTGTGCCTTTTTCTTAAGAAATCCGATATGATCCATTTCGGAAAAAGAAAAAGACGTTTCAACCTTAACGGGAACCCCTTCTTTTTTTACTTTCCGGACTTTTACAATCTTTGGTTTAAGTGCGGGTTTTTTCTTTAAAAAAATTTGTATATTTTTTCCGGGATATATCCAGTGGGGGTTTTTTATATCATCATTCATTTCCCAAAGCCCTGGCCAGTCCCATTGGGAATCATAGAATTTTTGAGATAAATCCCATAAGGTATCTCCCTTTTCTATGGTATAGTAAAAACCTGAGTCTTCTCCCGGGATAAATTTTTTATCATCTTGGGCAAGCCCTGTTGAACAAAAAGCAAATCCCCAAAAAGTTAAAACAAATATTGCTATCATTGTTTTCTGACTTTGCATCTTTTCCTCCTGATTTGCTTTGATTTGTTCTTGAATTCTTGACTTTATTTAAACTATAGTTTTATAAAAAGTCAAGAATTGTTGCGAATTGTTGTGATTATTATTGCGGTTATCATAGGAACTTGGAATGAAAATGAAACATATTGCCAACTTGCTGTTTGAGGTGAGAATATTAAAGGACATCGTTAGATCAGGATATGCTTTTTTAGGATCTGGGAAAGAAAGTATTGCCGAGCACAGTTTTATGACAGCCTTTATTTGCTTTGCCATGGCCAGAATAGATCAGGATATTAATAGTGAAAAGCTGGTGACCATGGCCCTGGTTCATGATATTGCCGAGGCAAGAACAGGGGATTTTAACTATGTAGAAAAAAAATATTCAATAGTTGATGAGGTCAACGCCATTTCCCATTTGGTAAAGAATATTCCATTTGGTAATGATATTAAAAATCTTCTAGATGAGTTTAATTCAGGGGAAACAAAAGAAGCAAAACTCGTTAAAGATGCTGATCAGATATCTTTTATTCTTGAACTAAAAAAACAGGCTGACATCGGGGCAAAAGGTCCTGAAAAATGGTTGCCTGTTATCCTTAAAAGAATTAAAACAGAGACTGGTAAACAGATAGCCCAAAGTATCATGGAGACCAATTGGGATGAATGGTGGATGAATGATTATTCCGAATAACTCAACTTTAGGCCTTAAGTCCTTGCAAGCCTGACCTCACACAAATCCGGCAACTCCGAAAGTTGAGTGAATAATTAAAAAGGGTAAACCCCCGGCTTTGCCGGGGAGACTCCCAGAGTTTGACAATTCCGGGAATATACGAAAGTCTCCAATAACGTGAACCGCTCAAAGATCACAAAATAGGAGACTTTCGATGAATAACTATAATAAATTAAAGCATACGACATGGGAATGCAAGTATCATTTGGTCTGGATTCCAAAATATAGGAAAAAGATAATCTATGGCCAATTGAGAAAGTATTTTGGTGAGATTTTGAAGGAATTGGCATTACAAAGAGAATCAAAAATAATAGAAGGGCATCTTATGGGCGACCATGTCCATGTCCTGATATCAATTCCACCAAAATATTCTGTGTCTCAGGTTGTAGGATATATTAAAGGAAAAAGTGCTATCCACATAGCAAGAACATATGCAGGGAAACGGCACAATTTTGTAGGCCAAAGTTTTTGGGCCAGGGGTTATTTTGTCTCAACCGTTGGTCGGAATGAAGAGATAGTAAAAAAATATATAAAAAAGCAAGAAGAAGCTGATCGAAAAATTGATCAGTTGGAGTTATTTTGACCACCTTTAGGTGGTTCATGGTTTTTTGACCGCTTTGAGCGGTTCACAATCAAGCCTCCGGGTTTACCGGAGGTCATTGACT
>NZ_JAUWQB010000014.1 GCF_030611305.1 Desulfobacula sp.
CTAAATTTTGAGAATCTATGATTTTAAAATTTAAGTCGGTCTCATGCATGTTTTTTAAAAACCGATTAAATCGGATGGGGAGAGTATGGCCTGAAAATAAATTCAAAATAATGCTTGATTTCCTCTTGGTACTCTATTTATCTTTATTGTCATCAATTTAGTAGCAATATTTAAAATCGTTGTAAAGATATGAAAAAATAAATTATACAAGAAAATTGACAGGCATATGGAGCCATGCTCATAGTATTTTTTTATACATCATCAACTTTATTTTTATTCAGATCCCGAGAAGTCTTTTTCAGAATGTTGTGAATATTGGATAGAGTAATATTGAGTTTGAGTCTGCCGGGTATTGCCGGGGAGGTTTGGTGCGGATTGCAGGGAACGGTTGATTGCGATTCAGTACAGGCTCTTACCGAAAGTTGCGCGTTAGGACCGGCAAGTGTTTGAGTGAAACGAGTTTTGCCGGTTAGTGCAGCAGAGGTTAGAGCCTGTAGGAATCGTTCAATCATGTGAGTCGCAATCCGCACCAAACCGGATCTAATGTGGAAGTATCAATGTTCAACTTCCCAATTCTGTGGTTTACAACCGCATTAATTTTTGAAGACTTTCTTTTACGACCACCTGATCTTTGACAGAAAGACCACCAATTTTTCTAATGATAAGGCGGCTATCTAAAGTGAAAAGCTTCATACGAACTTTAGAAGGAGCTGGAAGACCAGCTTTTTTTATGCTGCCTATTTTTGCATCGAGCGGCCAATCAGGATTTTTGGCACTGGTTATCATTGCCAAAACACAGCTTTCAGTAAGACTATTAAACGAATCATGATCTGATAACACCAAGGCAGGGCGATTTTTATCGGTATTCTGGTCCGTGAAGGGAAAAGGAACCACTACAACATCAAAAATTTTATAAGTCACAATAAGCCTCTTGATCATTCTTTGACGACCATTCTGAAAGTGTGCCTTCAACCGCCTTTGCAAATTCAAAGTCTATCGGTGTGGCCTTGCGGATCACAACCTTTTTATTCTGGTCTACTTCAAAAGCCACTGAATCGCCGGGAATCAATCCTAAGATCTTTCTAATTTTTTCGGGAATGGTGGCCTGGCTTTTGGTGGTAAGCTTGCTTGTTACACGTATGTTATCTAAGATAGATTCCATATTATATCCCCTTTTTTAGTTTATAGTATGACACATACGGTATTACAGTATTACAGGAATGTCAAACTCCTTTAAGCTGTGGGTCTGTTTTTAATATTTAAAAATTGTCTATCCTTCAATAAAAAGGCTCAAGGAATCAATCTGTTCTATATCTTCAGTCTCCATGACTCTGATAATATCCTTGTGCATCCTTTTTTTCAGCTCACCAAAAATTCCTCTTTTTTTCATGAATGTTCTGGCAAACTCCAAAGCGTCTTTAAGAAGCGCTTCTTTATTAACACTTGCTTTAACGATCACATGGCTGTCTTCCAGTTCCTGGGCCCCAAGGCGCTTTCCTGAAAGAATCATCTCATTAAATTTATATTCAAGGATGGCTTTGCGGACAAACTCGATCATACCCGGAAGAAACGGTATGCTGATATCCACTTCCGGAAAACAAAAAAAGCCCTTGTCTTTTGTCATAAATCTGAAATCACAAGTACAGGCCAGCATGGCACCATTTCCGAATGCATGGCCGTTAATGGCGGCAATCACAGGAACAGGCATTAATAAAACTCTTTTAAAGATCGCATTAATTCCGTGCAAAAATGATTTTATACTGTCAAAATCCTGATCCTTCATTTTCTGCCCCAGCCATTCAATATCAATCCCCTGGCAAAAATTTTTTTCATCCGTGGAGGTTAAAACAATGGAAAAAATGTCTTTATCTTCCAGTATTTCATCAAAACATCGATTCATCTGCCCCACAAACTCCGGGTTCTGCTTGTTAGGCCCGTTGCACATGTTAATAATTGCCACAGATTCATTTTTTTCCCATTCAATAATTGCCATAATCACTCCTTGCAGACTAATATCCATTCTTCAAAATAAACAGCGTTATTCATAAATAAATTAAATGTTTTAATAATTCAAGGGTAAAACCGGTTTCTCAAATAAATAAAGGATGAATTTCAACAGAAAATCTGATTGACAAGCCTTATTTTTTCTGACAAGCTCCGCAATGGTATAAAGGCAAATTATAGACTGTAATATATTTAAAAATCAGGAATTCGCCATGATTATTGGAATAGATGTTGGCGGTACACACACGGATGCTGTTCTTTTAAGAAATAACGGTATTGAAAAAAGAATTAAGGTGCCCACAGATTCTGCAGATCTTTTCAATACGATTCTCTCAGGTTTTACCCAGCTTCTGGATAACATTGATCCGAAAGAGATTGAACGAGTTGTCATTTCAACGACACTGACAACCAATGCTATTGTTCAGCAAGACATGGATCCGGTTGGAATGATTGTTTCAGCAGGCCCCGGGATTGACCCCGAAGTTTTCAGAACCGGTGAGCACTATTATTGTGTTGCAGGCTCTATCAATCACAGGGGGAGAGAAAAAGCACCGGTAAACACAATGGAAATCGAAGATATTGCCAAAAAGCTAAAAAAGGCCGGCATTGAATATGTTGGCGTTGTCGGAAAATTCTGTGTTCGAAATCCCAGCCATGAAATACTTATTAAAAGAATGATAAATAAACATTTCAAAAAAGTATTTTTAGGCTACCAGGTCTCGGGAAATCTTAATTTCCCCCGCCGAATTGCCACAACCCATTTAAATACGGCAGTATTTTCCCTTCATAAATCATTTTTCGAGGCTGTTAAACAATCCCTTGAGGAAATGGGGCTTACCGCTCCTATTCAAATCCTGAAAGCGGATGGCGGCACCATGACCCTTGAATCCTCCATGTCCTTTCCAGGTCAAACCGTGCTGTCCGGGCCTGCTGCAAGTATTATGGGAGCTATCCCCTATGCCCCCGCAAACCAGGATGCGATTGTGCTTGATATTGGCGGCACAACCACAGATATTTCCTTTCTGGTTGACAAAGCACCGTTATTAGAGCCTGTGGGAATCAAACGAGGACAGTACAAAAGCCTGATCAGATCTTTACGAACCGACTCAAAAGGAGTGGGTGGGGACAGCGTAATCAGGGTAATAGATAAAGAGCTGGTCATTGGTCCCGACCGTCATGGCCCTGCCATGGCCTTTGGCGGACCTGACCCGACTCCAACAGATGCCCTGTTTGTACTGGGACTGATGAATGAAGGGGATCAAAAAAATGCCCAAAAAGGAATTGGGAAAATTGCTCAAAAACTGAACTTGACAGATAAAGAAGCGGCTGATCAAATATTTAAAAAATGCTGCTCCATTATTCTAAAAAAAGCTTTTGAAATGATAGATAAGCTTAATGCTCAACCCGTATATACGGTTCATGAATTTCTTGAAGGATATAAAATCAGCCCAAGGAAAATACTGCTTCTTGGAAGGCCTGCCCCATATTTTGCAAAAAAAATAAAGGAACTTTATCATATTGAAACCGATGTGGTACCTGAATTTTCCGTGGCAAATGCCATTGGTGCCGCCCTTGCCAGAACAACCTGTGAAGTTTCCTTATATGCCGATACGGAACAGGGGATTGTGACCGCCCATGAAGAAGATTTTGCAGAATCCATTTCAAAAACTTATTCTGACGATGATCTAATTGAAACCGCATACACACTTTTAAAAGAGAAAGCCATTAGTTCAGGTGCAGATCCGGATGATCTGGATGAAGTGGAAGTGGTTGAATTTCAAAAATTCAATATTGTTCGAAATTTCTCACCCAGAGGTAAAATATTCAGAACAAAAGCGCAGCTTAAACCCGGCCTTATCAAAGGATTTGAAAAGGTTTTGCAATAATTTTATGAGGTGATGATGTTACAGGCATTACATAAAACAGGTCTTGTGTTCTTTCCCGCATTTGACTGGGCTATAGATCCTACCCATCCCGAAAGGGAAGAAAGACTTCTATATACTCAGGATCAGGTTACAGAAGAGGGTGTTTTTGATATCAGCGGTATTATTGAATATAAACCTGAACTTGTTACCAACCAGGACATCCGGCGGGCACATTTCTGCGTACCTGATGAAAAGACCGTTACCACCCAATCCCATCTTATCAGTGCAGGAGGAGCCAAAGCCATTGCAGATGCTGTTTTAAACAAGGAAGTAAAAAACGGTTTTGCGCTGGTTCGTCCTCCGGGGCATCATTCCATGAGAATTTCCCATGGCGGCAGGGGTTTTTGCCATATTAATATGGAAGCCATCATGGTGGAATATATAAGATCCCAATACGGCATTAAAAAAATCGCCGTGATTGATACCGATTGCCATCACGGGGATGGAACCAATGATATCTTCTGGCATGACCCCGATGTATTGTTCATTTCCCTGCACCAGGATGGAAGAACCCTGTATCCCGGCTCAGGGTTCCCGGATGAACTGGGGGGACCCAATGCAAAAGGCTCAAACCTGAACATACCACTGCCACCGGGCACATCCACCGAAGGATATCTTTATGTCATCAGAAATTGCGTATTACCTATTTTAAAAGAATTCCAACCAGATCTTATTGTCAATTCTGCCGGACAGGACAACCACTATACCGATCCTCTCACCAATATGAATTTTTCAGCACAGGGGTATGCAAAACTGACCTCTCTTCTTAAGCCCGATATTGCTGTTCTTGAAGGTGGATATTCCATTGAGGGCGCCCTGCCCTACGTGAACTTGGGAATTATCCTTGCGATGGCAGGCCTTGATTATTCCGGCGTTGTTGAACCGGATTACAATCCTGAACGACTGAAACAATCCGTAAGTATTACAGACAAAATCAAAAAAACCACAGACCTTATCAACTCCTATTGGAATCAAAGAGACAAGTTAAGACAAAGAGCCGGATCTGTCGGGGATCTCCAGGTCAGACACCGGGAGATATTTTATGATACCGACAATATCTTTGAACGGCAAAAAGAAAAAGTAAGAGTTTGCAGGGATTGTGGCGGCTGTTTTGAAATTGATTCCACCGCAACACCAGGACCTCATATTCTTGCTGTCCATATTCCCATCAATGCCTGTAAATCCTGTATTGAAGCAGGATACAGATTTTTTGATCAGGCAGATAAAAGTAAATTTGATAAAGTCTTTTTGCAGGACAGAACAAAAGATACCTATGAAATAAAGTGACATTTGGATACAAAAAACTACAAACACCTTGAAATAAGATCCCTTGTGATCCAAGCCATAAGGGATTTTTTTACCGACAACCTTTATCTTGAAATAGATACCCCTATCCGATGCCCCTCTGTTATCCCTGAAGCCCAGATTGATTCTGTTACCTCAGAAGGCTTTTATCTACAGGCTTCTCCTGAACTTTGCATGAAACGGATGTTATCAAAGGGATTTGATAAAATTTTCCAAATCTGTAAATGCTTCAGAAAGAACGAAAGAGGACCACAGCACCTGCCGGAATTAACTATGCTGGAATGGTATGCAAGAGATGACACCTATCTTGATTTAATGGATCACTGTCAGGGGCTGGTAAAATTTATTGCGGCAAGACTCAACCTTGAAAACCAGATCAGATATCAAGATAAAACGATCAGCTTAAATCGCCCCTGGCAGAAACTTACCGTTCAGCAGGCTTTTGACCTCTATGCTGACAAATCTTTAAATGAAGCCTTGAATGATAACAGCTTTGATGAAACCCTGAGTTTCCAGATAGAGCCTCACCTTGGCAATACAACACCTGCCTTTTTATATGATTACCCGGCAAGCCTTGCATCGCTGGCAAAACTTATACCGGGCAATCTTCAGTATGCCCAGAGATTTGAATTTTATTTAGCCGGTATTGAGCTTGCCAACGGATTTAGCGAATTGACTGATCCTGTTGAACAAAAATTAAGATTTGAAAAAGAAAATCAAATTCGCAGTTCCCACAACAAAGCCCCCATCCCCATGCCTGACAAATTCCTGATAGATCTTGAAAAAATGCCGGATGCAGCAGGTATTGCCTTGGGAATTGACAGGCTTGTCATGATTTTCTGTGATACCTCATCCATTGATGATGTGGTGGCTTTTACACCGGAAAGTCTATAAAACTTCTGCTCACTTCCGAAGTTCTTTTCCCATGAAAAAGAACATGATGAGGCACCCTACAATAAAGGAGGCCAGTGAAACATAAAATTCGGTCCCGATCTGGGGAATTTCATTTATATTTGTATAAATTCTCATATTCTCCGCAACACATATCACACCATCTTTTTTGATAAATTGCTGTGCCATGATAATGCTTTTTTTAAACGGCCACAGGGCATATAAAGATCCTGCCATCAATCCGATGAGAAATGCCATGGTGGCATTATAATATCTTTTCAGAACAGCATTGATCAGCCTTGAAAACAAAAGGCCGCCCAGAATGATGCCGATTGCAAAACACCCTAAAAAAACCACATTATCCAAATTTAACGTCTTTAACCCGGAGATTGCAGAAACAACTTCAAAATATTCTCCCATCAAAATAAGGACCAAAGATCCGCTTATCCCGGGAAGAACCATCGCTGAAATCGCAATAGCTCCACAAATTGAAGCATATATATATTCATCCAGCGTATATTTTCCTATAAAAGAAAAGGGTTTAATATCTGATTTTTCCTGTTTAATTTCCTGAATTTCCAGATACTGGCCTTCATAGGATTCAGATTTTATTTTTATTTTTTCGTAAGGATTAACTGCAATCGTTACATAAATTGTGGCGACAGCTCCCAAAACAATGAACAAGATCAGATAGATTTTTTTATCCCTCAACATTTTTACAGGGATGGCAATCGAAACCAGAATCAAGCCGAAAAACAATGCATAGGTAGCCGAAAAATGATAAATAATCAAATATTTCATTAAACTGGAAAGAGAAATAATGGCCACTACAGCACCCACAATCAATTTAAAAAGAAAAATGAAATCATTCTTTTTTAAAAAATCAATAAACGATTTCAATGAATCTGATTTCCCGGCATAAAAAACAATTTTGATAATACAGGCTGAAAACTCAAAAATACTGACTTTATTAATATTGTTGAGAATAGAAAAAACACGCTCATAAATTTTAAAAACAAGAAGGAATGTGCCGCCGGAAACTCCGGGGATAATATTTGCCGTTCCCAGGCAAAACCCGATAAGAAGCTCTTTGATTAATGAAGGTCGCTCAATATCTTTTTCCATCAGTTTTTTAAGGCCCTACTCATCCCAGCCATTTTGGCCAATCAATTTCACGAATCGGCAACCACCAAGGTTGGTTGTTTTTATTCCGTCTTCGGTCTTTTCAAGCCTTACCAACTCCTGGGAAAAGTTACCCCCAACCGGCATGATAAGCCGTCCCCCGATTGCAAGCTGTTCAATCAATGGCGCAGGAATTTGCTGTCCACCTGCGGTGACGATAATGGCATCAAAAGGACTTTCCTGTTTCCAACCCTGGGTTCCGTCTGAATATCTGGTGACAATATTATGGTATTTGAGTCCATCAAAAAGCTTTCTTGTCTGTAAAAACAGGAAGTTATTTCTTTCTATGGTATATACTTTATAGACGATTCGGGCCAGAACAGCTGCCTGATATCCTGATCCGGTACCGATCTCAAGGACTCTTTCATGGCCTTTTAACTCAAGGCTTTGTGTCATTTCTGCAATAATATAGGGTTGTGAAATCGTCTGTCCCTCGCCAATGGGAAGCGGGAAATCTCCATATGCACTGTCAACAAGGGCCTCACTGACAAATAAATGCCTTGGCACTTTGGACAGTGCCTCAAGAACCAATGGATCGGTTACACCCCGAGAAACAATCTGCTTTTCGACCATTTCACGACGCCGGTGAGCAAATTTTTTGAGTTCATTTTTCATGTTCACCTTAATACCAGCAACCAATAGGTCCGTCAAGAAGCTACGCTGCTTTTATATCCTATAACCTTACCTTGATTTTTATTCTTAAGATCAGTATTTATACCCCTATGAACAGACTTCAACAAATCATCAGGGCTTTTATTCTTTCCTGGATTATTTTTTTCATCGGTGTGACCGGATATATGGTGATTGAAAAATGGAATTTTCTTGATGCAGTATACATGACTGCCATAACCGTGACTACCGCGGGATTTATGGAGGTGCACGAATTAAGTTCTACCGGAAGGATATTTACCAGCATCATCCTGATCGCAGGCGTCGGCTATTTTTTCTACATTGCAGGGCTTATCATACAATCAATTGTTGAAGGGGAAATACAATCAATTTTGGGGAGAAAAATGTTGGACAAAAAATCAGTAAATTGAAAAATCATTATATTATCTGTGGATATGGCCGTATCGGGAGAGTATTATCTCAACTGATAAAAGAAGAGACAGATGATATTGTTGTAGTTGAAAAAAATGAAGATCTTGTTGACGCATTAGAAAAAGACAAAATGCATTATCTCCGTGGGGATGCGTCTGACGAAGATCTTTTGGAAAAAGCGGGGATTAAAAAAGCATCCTCTCTGATTGCTGCACTTGGAACTGATACAGCAAATGTTTTCCTTGTCTTAACCGCAAGACAGCTAAATCCTGATATTTATATTATGGCACGTGCCAGCAACCCTGATGTTAAAAACAAACTCATGATTGCCGGGGCTAATTTCGTTGAGTCCCCATATGATATCGGTGCCATATCCATGGGATTAAAGCTGTTAAGACCGAGTGTCAGCAACTTTCTTGCGATTGCGTTATCCAGGAAAAAAGAAGCCATTCAGATTGATGAGATTTTTGTGCCAAAAAGCTCCAGGTATACCAATGTTGTACTTAAAGATTCCGGAATCAGGCAGGATTTCAATCTCATCATTATATCCATAAAAAAAACATCGGGAGAAATGCTCTTTAATCCCCATTTTGAAACGTTGATTGAACCCGGGGATACTGTCATTGTTATGGGGAAAACTCCTGATTTAAAAAAATTCACCAAAGCGATCAACCCTGAAAAAAATTAAACGGAATTATATTTTATAAATCACCCGTTTGTCTGTAATAATAATATCAACAGTAAATTTTCTTGATTCCATTTGGATCTGATCTACAATCTGGTCCTCATATGCAAGGGCTACTTTTCTACAAGTTTCGGGAAGTTTTGTAATCAGCTTGGTATAAAAATTATTCCCAAACCCTATCCTGCCACCCTTGTCATCAAATGCAAGTCCCGGGATAATTGCGATATCAATATCTTCCGTTGATATCTTTTTACACTTTTCAATATCCGGCTCAAGGATATCATTGGCACTTGTTACAAGATCTTTATTATAGTTGTTGATTTTATAAAGGAGAATGGCGTTTTTTGCATCGGTAAAGACCGGCAAGACAACTCCTTTTTCTATCTGTAATGCTTTTTTAATAATTCTTTCTGTGGGGATTTCATTACTTATTGGAGTATATAAAAAAACCAATTGTGCTTCCAGGAAATTGGCAAACCCAAAAAGCTTATGCTCAATCTTTTCGTATTTCTCCAAAAGCTCTTCTTTTGTAAAGTTCTCCAGCCTTTCGGCCACCAATGTTAAATTATTCTTCTTCCCATTTTTTATTTCATCCATAGCTTTCCTTCCTAATTATTCGAAAAAAAGTTTTTAGCAAATATTATACACATGCGAACAATTGTCAACCTGCAATAATCATTGACTGTTTACACACCTCATGGTATCAGGTTACAATTATTGAAGAATCTTTTAAAATAAGAACTTAGCGAATATGAAAGAGGTAAAATAAAGAAAAAATGCTGGATTTAAAATATGTAAAAAACAATCTGGAAATTGTTAAAAATGGAATGGAAAAAAGAAGAGCTAAAATAGACTTTACCTCTCTGTTAAATAATGATGATAAAAAAAAAACACTACTTTTAGAAATAGAAGAACTCCGGCATAAAAGAAATGTTGTTTCCGATGATATTGCAAAAATTAAAAAATCCGGTCAGAACGCTACGTCCCTGATTGAACAAATGAGAGACGTGTCTGAAACAATAAAAAAACTTGATAAAACGCTTTCAACGATAGAAGAAACAATACATGATTTTCTTATCTCCCTTCCGAATATTCCCCATGGAGATGTCCCCCAAGGTTCCGATGATACTGAAAACAGGCTTGAGAAAACCCATGGTAAGCCAGAAAAATTTGATTTTAAAATAAAGGCCCATTGGGAGATTGGTGAAGATTTAGGTATTCTTGATTTTACACGGGCTGCTAAACTGACAGGAGCTAGATTCCCTCTCTATTTCGGGAGTGGTGCAAGGCTTGAAAGAGCACTCATCAATTTTATGCTGGACATCCATATTTCTCAACATGGCTACACAGAAACCCTGCCTCCCTTTATCGTGAACAAAGCCACCATGACCGGAACCGGTCAATTGCCCAAATTTGAAGAAGATCTTTTTAAACTCAAAGGTTGGGATTACTACCTGATCCCAACCTCTGAAGTCCCCATGACCAATATTTATGCAAACGAAATCATTGATGAATCAATGCTCCCCTGCAAATTTACAGCTTATACTCCCTGTTTCAGGTCAGAGGCCGGCTCATACGGCAGGGACACCAGAGGTTTAATCCGGCAGCACCAGTTTAACAAAGTGGAACTGGTTAAATTGACAACCCCGGAAACCTCATTTGATGAGCTTGCATCTCTGCTTGCAAATGCTGAAAAAATCCTTCAGCTTCTTGAACTGCCCTACCAGGTCGTCACACTTTGCACCGGGGATTTAGGTTTTTCAGCAACAAAAACATTTGATATCGAAGTATGGATGCCGGGCCAGGACGACCAGGGCAAATACAGGGAAGTCTCTTCCTGCAGCAATTGTCTGGATTTCCAGGCCAGGCGCGCCAACATACGATTTAGAAGAAAAGATAAGAAAAAACCGGAATACGTTCATACGTTAAATGGTTCCGGACTGGCTGTAGGAAGGACATTTGCAGCCATACTGGAAAACTATCAGCAGGCTGACGGATCAGTCATTATTCCTGATGCACTGGTATCTTACATGGGAGGCCAAAAGGTAATTCAACATGATGCCTGATTTCTTCCCTGAGGATATAAAACCTTATATAATACCAGAAGTCAAAGGAGAACAATTTTATAAATGCCTTGGGTGTTCGGCTGAATACTCCATTGAAAAACTGTTATATGTATGCCCTGAATGTCATCAGGTGCTGCTTATTCATGATCACAATGCCCAATCTTTAAAAAAGATTCCCGGGAGGGTCTGGCAGAAAATTTTTGATTTCAGAAAAATGCTGAAAATACCTGCGCTCAAGGGAATATACAGGTATCATGAATTTATTGGGCCCAGCATTCCTTTGGAATCTATAATTTATCTTGGTGAAGGTCACACCCCTGTTATTGAAGCCAATGAAAACCTGAAAGAAAAGGTGGGGCTTTCATTTTTTTATAAAAATGACGGACAAAACCCAAGTGCCTCTTTTAAAGATCGTGGCATGGCCAGTGCATTGTCAAGTATCAAATATCTTATTGATCAGAACCTTGTGTCCGATGTTATCGCGGTCTGTGCATCTACGGGTGATACTTCTGCCTCTGCAGCACTCTATGCATCTTATCTGAGCCCTTTAATCAAATCTGCTGTTCTTCTGCCCCATAAAAAGGTGACATCTCAACAGCTTTCGCAGCCCTTGGGAAGTGGTGCGCAGGTTTTTGAAATTCCAGGTGTTTTTGATGACTGCATGAAAATCGTGGAGCATCTTTCATCCCAATATTCGGTTGTTCTCTTAAATTCAAAAAATGCATGGCGAATTCTCGGTCAGGAATCATATTCCTATGAAATTGCCCAGGATTTTGAATGGGAGATGAGAGGCAAAGTTGTCGTCGTCCCTATTGGAAATGCAGGGAATATAACAGCCGTGATGAACGGATTTATTAAATTTTATGAAGCCGATATTATTAATTGTCTGCCAAAAATTATTGGTGTGCAGTCAGAACATGCTGACCCTGTCTATCGATACTATCTTGAACCCGACGAAGCCAAAAGAAAATTTGTACCTGTGGACACAAAACCGAGTGTTGCCCAGGCTGCAATGATAGGCAATCCAGTTTCAATGCCCCGAGTCATACAGATTGCAAAGAAATTTAATGCCCTTGCTGGTCGCCAGAATGTATTCTTTGTTCAAGTAACAGAGCAGTCTATCATGGAGTGGCAGCTTGCCGCCAATAGAAACGGACATATTGCGTGTACCCAGGGAGGAGAATGCCTTGCAGGACTTGTGCAGGCGTTTAAACAAAACATTGTTACAAATAAAGAGACGGCCATTCTTGATGCAACAGCACATGCCATTAAATTTTCAGAGTTTCAAGATCTCTATTTCAAATCAGAAATGCCGGAAGATTATAAGATAGACCCTGATCCGGGCAATATCAATCTCCCGTCTTTGATTCTACCTGATAATTCTGATATAGTACCATCACAAACAAAACGACTAAAAGAAAAAGATTTTCAAAAGTTTGTAAAAGATATTTCCAATAAAATAGCCGAAAGGTTGAATTTAAAAGTGTCTTTATAATTTATGAAAAAACATATTTTTTTAAAAATATTCATTTTCACCGTTTTAGCTCTCTATGCTTCTGTTACGATCCCCTTTTCATCTCATTCAAAAACCAAGGGAGTTAAGACTTCTTATAAACGATATTCAATTTTTAACTATGAAAACGAAGATGTCCTTTGTGAACCCTATACCGTCAACAAAGATGACTGGCTATATAAAATCTTCAGGAGAAAAGGAGAAATCTCTGAAAAAGACTTTCCCCATTTCATCATCATTTTTAAAAAAATTAATCCCCAAATCAGCAACATTGATGCAATTAACCCGGGTATCCATATCCTTATTCCGTTAAAACGGGTAAAACAAGGGGATTATGATCGGAGCACATCGGGGAATGTTGATATTCCAGTAATTGAGTTTTCAACGATCCCGGAAGATTTAAATATGAAACCTTTCTTACAAAAGCATAAGATTGAAAAAGGGGAAACTGTTTTAAGCCTGATTGATAAGGATTTTTTAAAAAAGAAAGGCGTCATATCGGAAGAAGGGCTGAAAGCATTTGCTTTAGCAAACCCTGATATAAAAAATATCAATATTATATATGAAGGTGCTGATATTTACTTACCTGATCCTTCGATAAAATCGCAACCATGGTTTAAGTCTATTTTATCAAGAAAAGCAACAAAAAATGAACCCTATAAAATAGAGCAGGTCCTTGAACAATATAAAGTAGATGCCTATAAACTGGCACAATTAAAAAAGTATTCCTCACTTATTGGCGGCACCCTTTTAAACCGCGGAAAAATGTACTTTCCAGGGAAAAACAATTCAAGCCAGGTTCTTGATTTATCATCAACCCCAATTATTGAAACCGATGACGGTTCTAAAATACTGATTATATCAGGCGATAATGTAAACGATGAGCTGCTTGAATACGTAAAAACTTATTGGAAGGACCTAAAAACTCAATTAATAGCGCAAGCCATTAATAAAATAAAAAACAGCAGCAAAACAATCCCCAAAAAAAACATAACCACAGAATATATAAAAATTATTGAGACACTACTCTTCCAAACAGATTATGACTACATCCCAGATGCAAAAATACCTTTTATGCTCAATAATATTAACCTTGAGGCATCATTCGGCCGAGTTATAAGAGAAAATACAACAGACCTGTTGATCAATTTTGGAAATGTTTATGGAGCAGCTTTAGAGGTTCTGGAAAAAAAAGAATTTGAGATTATCTCAATAACGCCCAAATTGACCACACTTGAACTGAGCAAAAAATTATTCTCACATCTTGGATATGCAACATGGGAGAACCCTTCTTTTTCTACTGGTAAAACTATTGAAAGCATTGATGGTCTTTATGCTGTTAAAAAGCAGGATAAATTGTTTATTCCTGTTAAACCATTAAGCATGAACGCCATGGATTACCTGAAAAAAGAAGATATAAAGATCTTATCCATAAAAAATAACACAAAAGCCGAATAAAGGGGAATCCATATATGAAAAAAATGTGTTACTTGTTTTTTGCCTTCCTTTTTCTGATATCCTGTGCATCTAAAAATACAGATGTGGGAAGCAAAAAAGAGATTGCCATTGCGACCCAGAGAGTGGGTGAACAATACTATAATTCCGGTCACTATACTATTGCACTAAAAAACCTTCTTGATGCCTATAAAACCATTCCTGATGATCCCTGGCTGAATAACAGTCTCGGCCTTGTTTATCTGGCAAAAAACCGGCCTGATCTTGCTGAAACCCACTTTAAAAAAGCATTAGACCTTAAACCCGACTATACCCAGGCAAAAAACAATCTGGGTGCGACCTATCTTAAGCAAAAAAAATGGGCCCTTGCCATTCGCTGTTTTAAAGAAATTTCCGGCAATCTTTTATATGCTACACCTGAAACACCCCTGGCAAATCTTGGATGGGCATATTTTCACCAAAAAATGTTCAAAAAATCTAAGCTGTATTTTAACAAGTCCCTGGAAATCAGACCTGACTTTTTAATCGCCGTTCATGGCCTTGCATCCATATATATTGAAACCGGGTACTATCCCCGTGCCATTAATTTTCTTCATCGTGAACTGGAAAAAAACCCAGGCGCTGCCATTCTTCATTCTGACCTGGCAAAAGTATATGAAGCAGTAAAAGAATTTAAAAAGGCAAAAAACTCCTGGAAGGTTGTACAGAAACTTGTTCCTGAAACGTCTCCTTTAGCAAGGGAAGCTACAAAAAAACTTTCTGAACTCAATTAATCGGTTGAAATATTTTTTTTCTGTTCCAATTGAACAATTGAAGGCGTAATAAAAATTAAGAGTTCATTCCTTTTCTCTTTATTAATATCCGTTCTAAAAAGTCTTCCCAGAATAGGAATTCCGGAAAGGAAAGGTATTCCGGATGCGCTATCAGTATTAGATGTTTTTACTATTCCGCCAATGATAACAGTATCATTATTATTCAGCAAAAGCTCAGTCTCCACCTCATTGGTTGAAAGGGACGGCATTCCATTAATTATAGAATCAATCTCATTTTTTGTCAATTTGATCACCATTGAAATTCTACCATCCGATGTCACATGTGGTGTTACTTCCAACTCCAAATCAATATTTTTAAATGCTACTGAAGATCCACCTGTATCATCCCGTTCAAGATATCCAAAATCAAGACCTTGGGTTATTTTTGCTTTTTTATTATCAAGAGTCAGAATTCGGGGTGAAGACACAACTTTTATCTCTCCTTTTATTTCAGAAGCAGATAACTGGGCGTTAAGTGCCGTAGCACTGGAACCAAAAAGTCTGAAAAAAGAAAAATTAGCAAGGTTTAAAGGGTTTGAAGAAGTCATTGGATGATTAATCGATACATTATAATCTTGTACAAAATTTGATGTAACAGCAGAAGCATTGGAAAGATTCAACCCAACTCCTAATTCCCGTGAAAAACTTTTTGACACCTCCACCACTTTGGCCTCAATTATGATTTGCGGGGTAACTGTGTCCAATTGATCAACGATTCCCTTGGCCTCATCAATTTTTGCCTCAGTATCTGTAATAATAATCGTTTTTGTCCGTTCATCAACGCTTATTTTCCCTCTGTCTTTTGTAAGAATTTGTTCTATCTTAGGTTTAATATCTGCTGTGGCATCTGAATAATTTATAAAGATATAGTCTGTCACCAATGGTTCTAAACTCTTTTCATCTTCCAGAGATTTTTTCCGGGCAGCAATGAGCTCCTGTGCTAATATTTCGTCTTTTTTCAATGCCTCCAGGGTTGCAATCCGGATAACATTCCCTTCTTTTTTCATGCCAAGGTTGTTCATCTTTAATACAAGGTCCAGGACCTGATCCCAGGGAACCGGATCTTCAAGAGTCAGGGTCACCTTTCCTTCAACATCCTTATCAATGGCAAAATTAAGTTTTCCGACACTTCTAAGGATCCTGAATACATTTTTAATATCAGTTTCATAAAAATCCAGCTTGATTTTTTCACCGGTATATATTTTTTTCGGCCCGAAAATTAGTTCTTCCATGGTTTGCTCTTTAGCTGCGAACGCTTCCGGATCTTCAGACAGGTCTGTTCCCTCTCTGGCGGCCTCAGTCGTTTGAGTTTGAGACCCGCTGATTACTTTTTTCGTGGCTTTACTGAATACAGGTGGTTCTATCGTAGACGGCTCAAAAAATATTGAAATGGTATTTTGATTCCGAACAATCCGATAGGGAACCTGTTCCCTTATTTTTATCTCAATTTTCGAATTCTTCTTTTCCCCTGGAACCTGTATCGGCATTAAACTTTCCACCGCAGATTTAAAATATTGAGTTAAAAAAGGACGTCTGTGGTAATCCGGAATAATTGTATTATAAAGATTCAAATATAATTTATCGTTACCCGCCTGAGTGATATCATACTTCACCGGGTGGTTTGTTTGAACAACAATGTCGGATTTCCCATCCTCCATTGTATTAAACTCAATATGGGTCATTGTCGCTGTTTTATCCGGAATGATAATATTCTCTTCAGATACCAGGCTTTCCTGTGTGTTTTTCCCGGCAATTGTTTCATCTTTCTCCATACTTCCAAAGAGCACCAATTTCAACGTATTATTATTTTCAGTCACTTCATAGTTAAGATTCTCTTTTAACAGGATCTCTACTTTTACGGTTGTCTTCTCTTCATCCGCATACGTTACAATCAGATCACCAATGCTTTTATTTTCAGGCAGAGTCGTTTTAAAACTATCGGCAATTGTGGTTTCCGGAAGATAAATGGCAATCCCAAAAGGAAAGGATTGTTTTATGGATGTATAGACTAATTTTTGATTTCCCTGAATTCTGATCTCAATGATTTGATCCTGCAGGTCAACACTGACAGCGCTTATCTGTCTGTCCCCCGGAATAACAGCACTTTTATCTGATGCTTCCTGCTGCATCTGCATTTGTTCAGCAGTTTGAACATTTTCAGTTTTCTGGGCAACACACCCGACAACAATGAATACAATTAAAAGAAAACCAAATGTTTTAATCATGTTTTTTATTCTTTTCATTTGAAAAAAAGGCATATTACTCCTCATTATCAATTTTATGAAGTTTTATTTCCTGAGCCTGCTCTTTAAGCTTTCCTTTAAAATCCCTAACAAGCTCTGTAATGACAATACTGCTCTTTTTAATTTCTGATACTTTTCCTCTGTTTTTCCCAATATAAGTACCAATGCCGACCTCATAGCCTTTTCCATTAGCCTCTTCCACCATAGCAATCCGCTTATTTTTCATGACAATAACTGCCACCAGACGAATTTGACTTAACTCAATTTTTTCAAGAGGGGTTAGAATTCTTTTGGGTCCCTTATCAACAATCGGCATGGTTTCTTCCGGTTTGTCCTGGATTAGCGGTTTAAACGGATCGATTTTACCTTGGGAATCATAATGTTCTTTCTCTTGCCTGTCTGGTTCTTGTTCTGAAACCTGATGAACGTTCTCTACTCCATCTTCTACCTTGGGTTTTATTTCAGGTATTTCATTATTTTTGGGACTTAATTCAATTTTTTTATCAATCTTCTCTGGCTTTCCCGGTTTATTCTGAATAACAGGTTGGATTATTTTTCCTGAAACTACACTGGGTGCTGATTCCTTTGTTGCATGTGGCTGATCATCACATGCAACAATCAAAAAGACAAAACAGAATGCGAGTGTTAATAAAATTATTTTTGACTTAGACATCATTATGAATTCTTTTTTTATCTATCCCTATTTCTTTTTTCTTTTTCGTTTATTTTTATCAACCGGTTCTTTTTTTTCAACAAACATATAAGTAACTGCCTTGCAATTCATTTCCAATATTTTACCATCTTTTTTACTTTTCACATCAACATTATTGATATTCACAATCCTGTTAAGTCCTATAATTTGAAAGAAAAAATCCGTAAGCTGGTGGTATCGTCCTTCAACCTTTATGGAAACAGGAATTTCTTTATAAAACTCCTTACTGACTTCATTGGCAGGTTGAAACAGGTGGAATTCCAGCCCTGCATCGCTTCCTGCTTTGGAGATGCCTGTCAATAAAGACGGAAGCTCGCGTTTATCAGGAAGGGCTTTCATTGCCAGGTTAAATTCCTCCTGAGCTTCGGCCATCAATTTTTCATATTTTACAATCTCGGCTGCCCTTCTCTTATAGGTTGAAAGCACATTTAACTGGCTTTCATAATTTTTTTTGACATTTTCCAATTCCTCATGCTTTGGCATAAACACAAAATAGTAATAGGCACCGCCAATGACAGCGAAAGTCACCACACATATAAGCAGACGCTGTACTTTTGTAAGTGCCCCTACTTTTTCAGAAAAGGCACGCAGCTTTTTTTTTGTTTCATTAATTTTGTTTTTTCCCCTGTTCATTTTTTGCCTTGTTTTAAATCCTCTTTTTTCATTTCTTTTGGCTTTTCTTTTCTACAAAGCAATTCAAATGATTTTAACATAACACCATCTTTAAATTTTTTCATTTTTGCTGTTTTTAAATCAACTTTGTCAAAAATTGAAGAATTTTCAAGTTTTTCCATAAAATCAGCAATTGTAGGGTTATCAAAGGCTATCCCTTTTATCGTAACACTGTTTTCATCTGTTTTAAAACTTTCAATCCACATTCGCCCGGGAACAACAAGGTCAGTCATACCGTCAAACAAAATCAGCTGTTTTTCTCTCTGTTTTTCCAACGACGATACGATTTCGAGCTTTTCTTCAAGGATTTTCAGGTTCTTTTTAATTCTGGCTACCTGATCAGCCTTTTTTTTATATTTTAAAATTTGATGATTTACCTGCGTTGTTTTCTCTTTTATAGTTATAACTTGTTTATTAATGAACTGTGTATACCAGACCATCGCTACAGCGGTTAAAAGAATCAACAACAAAAAAACAGATATCTGTCTTCTAATATTCTCTTTTTTTCTGGCAACTCTAAATGGTAAAAGATTAATTCTTATCATTTGTCATCTATTCTTCGTAACGCAAGCCCTATGGCTATCGACGCCAGGGGACCTGCCTGAGTTATAAAAGAGTCTGAAAATTTCTTTTCATTGACAATCAGCCCTTCAAACGGATTAATGATTGACACATCTGCATCAAGCTCAGATAAAAGGCACTCTCGAAATCCTTCAATGAAAACACCGCCACCACTCAGTATAATTTTTTCAACTTTCGCATCATTGGTACTGGTTACATAAGTATCAACCACTTCACAAATCTCAGAACACCATGACTGTGCAACTCTCAAACTTATCTCCTGAATTCTATCCTGGCTGACAATATCATTTGTCTTTCCACCCACTGCTTGTTCCGCTTCATCAACCGTTATATCAAATTCATCACAGATCTTTTCTAAAATCTGATTTGTTCCCGATACATTATCTCTCATCATTAACGATGAATTTTCCTTCAATATATTCAAAGAAGTTTTTGATGCCCCGACATCAATCAACAAGGTTGTTTTTTCCCTGTTTTCATATGGAAGTCTTTCATACGCATTTTGAAGTGCAAAGGTATCAACATCAATTATTTTGGGATTAAGCCCGGCCAGATGAATCAAATCGATATACTCAGCCACCAGATTTTTTTTAACCGCAACCAACAGCACATTTATCTGATCAGAAGAAAACTCACTTTCTCCCAGAACTTGATAATCAATATTGACATCATCAATATCATAGGGGATATATTGTTCCGCTTCAGAATATATTGTATCATGAAGCTCTTTTTCGGGTCTGGTTGATGTATTAATTGTTTTTATTACGACCGAATGACCACCTGTCGAGATCGCAACATTTTTCTCGCGAATTTTCTGAGATTTAAAAAGAGCTTGAATATTATCAGCAAGGCTCTCCATATCCATAACCCTGCCTTCAACAATGGTACCCGGCGCGATCCGGGTGTAACCAAATTTGTGCAAGACAGGCCCTTTCCCAGTTATTTTGAGCTCAGCAACTTTAATGAAGGAAGAGCCGATATCCAGACCGACAAGATGATCTTTTTTTCCAAATATCATATGCTTTCACAATAATAAGGTAAAACCAATACCACTCGGGCCTATACGACTTACAATCTTTTATATTGATCTGTAGCGTCAATATTACTATACTTTGATGCCATATTGCTGTAAAGTCAAGCATTATCATGGTTTTTGCTAATTTAGCAACAAAAAATAGAAATGATTATGAACTTTAAAAATAATAAAATAATAAATATAGATGTTAAAAAAAACAGATAATTCACAAGGTGTCAAACCATTCAGGCTGGTCAAATTTTTTACATTTTCATCCCTGGTGATTATGTTCACAGCAACGATTGTCATCTCAGCTTTGAATGCACACTGGGTAAGAAATATTCTTCTCGAAAAGAGTGAAGAATACGCTTCCGTCCTTGTTGAAAACCTCAACCATCAGATCATTTCCAGATTTATGATCCCTGTGTTAGTACGACACGGAGAGATCAGATTACGCGAAAAAGAACAATTCCTTCTGATGGACAAAGTTGTCCGATCGACCCTGCACAGTTTTAATGTCGAGATGGTGACCATTTATGACGAAAAAAACATCATCTCCTATAGCTTTGATCATACTGAAATAGGACAGGAAAACGCCGGCGGTGTCCATTATGAAAAAGCAATGAAGGAAGAAGCAACATCAAGGCTCATACAACAGGGCAGCTTTCTGGAACTGCTGTTCTGGTTTCCCCAGGAAACAAAAATCATCACCTTTGCGCCCTTAAGGGCTGAAAAACGGGTATCACCAACCCTGGCAGGACCTGTTCTGGGCGTTGTTGAAATTGTCCGGGATGTTTCTGATGATTATAAAAAAGTGGTTAAACTCCAGGGACTTACTATTGCCTCCTGTTTTATTGTCATGGGAATACTTTTTTCAGTCCTTCTGTTTGTCGTTAAGCATGGAGAAAAAATTATCGAAGAAAGAGCCGAAGAAAGACTTAAGCTTGAAGAAAAACTGCGTCAGGCCGAACACCTGTCTGCCATTGGTGAAATGACTGCCGGGATATCACATGAAATCAGAAACCCACTTGGAATTATCAAAAGCAGTGCTCAATTATTGAAAAAAAAGATGGCAACGCTGGATGCCAAAAGCAGCATCCCCGATATTATTGTCGAAGAATCTGTCAGGCTTGATAATATTATTACGGATTTCCTCAATTTTGCCAGACCTAAAGCCCCGGAGCTTCATCCCTGTAGAATTGAAGATATTATAGAAAAAAACATAGCCTATCTTACCCCACAAATTGAGGATAACAATTTCAACATTATCAAAGAAATATCAGAACATCTGCCTGAAATAATGGCTGACAGCGTCATGCTCTATCAGGCGTTTTTAAATATCCTGATCAATGCATTCCAGTCCTTGAAAAACAATGGCTGTGTCACCATCCAAATAAAATATGATTCCGGCAGTATCATTATCAATTTTATTGATAACGGGAAAGGAATCGAAAAAGAGATCTTAAAAAAAATATGGACACCGTTTTTCACTACAAAGGATACCGGAACAGGATTAGGTCTTGGTATCGTAAAAAATATGATTGAAGCCCACAGCGGAACAATTATAATCACAAATATGGAAACAAAGGGCGCAAACGTAGAAATTACACTTCCGGTTTAGGAGATTAACTGCATGGAAAATATTCTGATTGTTGATGATGAAAAAAATTATCCCAGGATAATAGGTGAAATCCTTCAGGAAGAAGGCTATACATCCTTAACAGCTTCCAGCGGAATGGAAGCGTTGGATATTTTAAACAATGAACTCATAGATCTGGTTTTGACCGATGTAAAAATGCCCGGGATGAGCGGCATCCAATTACTCGAAAAAATTAAGGAAATCAATCTGGACATCCCTGTCATCATCATGACCGCTTACGGCAGTGTTGAAAAGGCTGTGGGAGCAATGCACAAAGGTGCATACACGTTTATCCTCAAACCTTTTGAGAACCAGACGCTTATTGCACACATTGCAAAGGCTATCTCGGTTTACAGAATTGTTCAGGAAAACAGCATTCTAAGGGATGCCATCAGCTCACGCTACAGCTTTAATAATATCATCGGAAAAAGCAAACCCATGCAGGAAATTTATGAAATTATTAAAAAAGTGGCGCCTTCAAATGCCAGTGCTCTTATTGAAGGTGAAAGCGGTACCGGAAAAGAGCTGGTTGCAAAATCAATCCATTATAACAGTCTAAGAAAAAATAAATCCCTGGTTGTTGTAAACTGCTCTGCGTTTGTTGAAACGCTTTTGGAAAGTGAGTTGTTTGGTCATGAAAAAGGGGCATTCACCGGGGCAGGCACTATGAAAAAAGGACGATTTGAAATCTCAGACAAGGGAACTCTCTTTCTTGATGAAATCGGTGAATTGCCCATATCTCTACAGGTGAAATTATTAAGGGTTCTCCAGGAAAAAACGATTGAACGGGTTGGAGGAACACGATCTATACCTGTTGACTTTCGCCTCATTGCCGCCACCAACAAAAATCTTGAAGATGAGATAAAAAAAGGACGTTTCAGAGAAGATCTCTACTACAGGCTCAACGTCGTCAAGGTTGTTATCCCCCCCCTTCGAGAGCGATCTGAGGATATTCCTTTGTTAATCAACCATTTTATTAACAAATATACCAGTGGGGAGCACTCTGTCAGTAATGTATCAGAAATCGACCCGGAAGCTGTCAAGATTTTATGCGATTATCAATGGCAAGGGAACGTAAGAGAACTTGAAAACACGATAGAACGTTCCGTTATCCTTGGCAGCGGCAATATAATTACCCCATCCGACCTTCCATTACAGATCAGGCAAAATATGTCCCCCACGCTCGACCTGGATGGGATTCCAGAGGGTGTAGGCCTTGCGGAGACCCTGGCAGCAGTCGAGAAAAGAATGATACAAAGAGCAATGAAACTTTCAGGAAATGTACAAACAAAAGCAGCTCAACTTCTGGGAATAGGAAAAAGCGGTCTGAACCAAAAACTAAAAAAGTTTAACATAGATAATTAGTTTAAAAAAATAAAAAAGAGTTCAAAATCTTGAACTCTTTGTCATCCTTTTTCAATTCAGCTGTGGGAAAGTACGATTCTTGATTCATGTCAAACATTAAAAAGATTATAATTTCAACTGGTTAAAGAAAACTTTGAAAATAAAAATTATTTTACATATTATGGCAGGAAAATTGCAATATTATTTTTCTACTAACAGGATGTTAGTTTTTTCATCTTTTTTCCCTTTTCTTAAAAAGGCTGCGGCGTCAAAGTTAAGCAGTCTTTTTAAGTTTATATCACTTCATTTCATCAAGTTTACTTTTGGCAATCGGCTTGTACATTGAACTTTCATATTCCGTCACAATTTTATCATACATTTTTTTGCTCTCAGCCACATTGTTATCGGCTTCATACAACATGGCCAGTGAAAATCTTGCTTCATCCTTCAATAAATCAATTTCCCCTTTTTCGATTTGAAGAAAATATTTCTTAGCCTCTTCAATTTCTTTTCTGGCAAGGCTTACATGTCCCAATGATGCCAGAAGAAAATTTTCCATCAAAGCTTCGTTTTTAAATATCTCAAGGGATTCTTTATAATATTTGTAACTTTGATCAAATTTTGAAGCCTCATAACATATTTTGGCAAATTTAACCTTAGCCCGCTTACCCGCAGTTGTATTGGCATAATCCGTAAAAATAGTTTTAAAATCTTCTTTAATTTCCAGATAACCCTTATCGGGATCACTGGCTTCTGCATATTTGGTTAATGCCTGACTCACAAGTATGGCAGCATTATTTTCAGCTTTTTGAAAGCTATACATAACCCCTGAAAAAACCACTGCTACCAAAACGAGGGCCCCCGCAATCAGAATCAATTGTTTTTTATATTCTTTACCATAGGCTATCGCCTTTAAAAGATTTTCCTGAAAAGGGTCTAATTGTTCAAGTTCCTTTCTCCGTTCATTTGAGACTCTCTGCTCTGCCATTCTGCTATTCCACCTTAAAAATATATTAATAAATAAAATTTACCACACGAGTGTTTTATAAATCCAGCCAAAATCCCCGTCAGCATGCTCAATTTTAATCCAGTTGCCCTTTCGCGCAAGAACCTTAAACGGCACACCTTTTTCAACCGTAAACGAAACCCGGCTTTTGGTGTCTGGCTTGGATCGGACATTACATTTGTCTTTTATCGTGATCACACCTTCTATCTTGCCTAAAAGGGATTTATGAAGCCAGGCCACATCATTTTCAAAGTCCTTTATTTTATACCACTCACCTTTTTTTTCGACAATTCTAACAGGATGATATTTCTCAACCTGCCACAATACATCATATTTCGTTCCAGGACCTGATCGCATATTGGCTATAGTAGCCGTAACAGAAAGTCTTTCCTGGGCAAAAGCTGATACTGGCAAAATCAATAAAACTGCCATAATAACCAGCATATCTTTAATAATGACTTCTATATTCACCTGCTTCATAAAAAGCCTCCGTATTATTTCTTCTAACTCAAACCTAATATCATTCCTGTCTGGTATACCAAAAAAGACATGCCCCATGCAACCATAGTTGTATATATCAGGTTAAAGCCAGCCCACTTTGCTGAAGTTTCCCTGTAAATAGTTAAAACAGTTGCAAAACAAGGCACATATAACAAAACAAAAATCATCATTGAGAGCGCAGAAAGCGCCGTCATACCGGATTTTTTAAGCGCTTTTTCAAGCGCTTCACCCTCGCCGGTACCAACACCATATAACACCCCCATTGTACTGACAACAACCTCTTTGGCAACAAAGCCTGTAACAATTGCGACACTTGCCTGCCAGCCTATTCCAATCGGTTTAAATATCGGCTCCAGCCCTTTTCCAATTCTGCCGATATAAGAATTAGACACCCGTTCCTGTTCTTTTCTGTTTTCAATATCTTTAAGTTCTAAACTTAATTGCCGATTTAATTCTTCTGCCTCTTGAGTCGCAGCCGAAGCAATCATTTGGGAATAATCAGATTTTAACGCATTGATTTTTCCATCATAATCCACAGTATAGGAAATTGATCTTGGAAAACTTGAAAGGGCCCAGATAATAATCGAACCGATAAGAATAACCCCGCTCATTTTTTTTAAAAACATTTTACTTCTATCCCACATGTGGATCAAAAGGCTTTTTAGCATTGGCATTCTGTATGGCGGCAACTCCATAATAAACGGGGCTTCTTCTCCTTTAAACAAAACAGCCCTTAAAAATCTGCCGGACAAAATAGCAATGATAATACCTGTGAAATACAGGCTGAAGATAACGGTGCCGGCCTTTTCGGCAAAAAAACTGCCCGCCAGTACAATATAAACAGGAAGTCTTGCCGAACAAGACATGAATGGTGTCATCAGAATCGTTAAAATACGATCTTTGTCGCTCTCCAGGGTTCGTGTGGCCATAATCGCAGGCACAGTACAGCCAAACCCCATTAACATAGGAATAAAGGATTTTCCATGAAGTCCCGATGTATGCATAACTCTGTCCATTAAGAAAGCAGCCCTTGCCATATACCCGGTATCCTCAAAAAGAGCAATGCAGAAAAACAGGATGAGAATATTGGGAAGAAAAATAATAACGCTGCCGATTCCTGCAATTATACCATTTAGCAGAAGATCTTTTAACATAGATGGAGGCATAACTTTATCAAGACTGCCGGAAAGCGCTGAAACCGTCATATCTATCCATTCCATAGGATATGCACCAAGGGAAAATGTCAGTTGAAACATGGCCCAGATAAAAAAAATGAAGACGGGTATCCCAAAGAATCTGTCCGTAAGTACAAGATCGATATTTCGTGACATATCGATCCGTTTAATGGCAAGATTGGTCACTGTTTCCTTTACAATCCCTGCAATAACCCCATACCGGTCATCGGTCAGTACAATCTCAAAATCATCTTCAAACAAATCATAGATTCTTTTACGACACGCCTCTGATGTCTGAAAAACCTTTTTTGCTGCCGAGGATGACAAATCCTGAAATTTCTTTTTAACGATTTTATCATCTTCAAGAATTTTAATGGCATTCCATCTAAGTACACCGCCGATATTTATTTCGCTTTGGAGAATCTCAGTTTCAACCCTTGAAATACACCCTTCGATCTCCAGGCCGTATCTGATATCCCGGCTTTCTTTCCCTTCACTAAACCGGCTAACTTCCTCAATAGCCGCCTCAACAAGAGTATCAATCCCTTTATTTTTATTTCCAATGGTAAAAACAACGGGCAATCCCAGTAACTGGGATAATTTTTTCTCATTAATCTGAATCCCTTTTGCTTCTGCAACATCTGCCATATTCAGTACAAATAAAGCAGGTCGCCCGAGTTCAAGGATTTGAATGGCCAGAAAAAGGCTTCTCTCAAGATTAGAGGCATCAATAATATTAACAACAATATCCGGGATTTCATTTAAAATAAAATCCCTTGCCGTGATTTCTTCAATTGAGAATGGTGTAAGACTGTAAGTACCCGGAAGATCGACAATCTTCAAGTCATATTCTTTATGTCTTAACTTCCCTTCTTTTTTCTCCACAGTGACACCCGGCCAGTTTCCTACTTTCTGCCTGGCACCGGTGAGGTTGTTAAATATGGTGGTCTTGCCACAATTGGGGTTCCCCGCAAGGGCAATGGTCAATTCCTTACTCATATTACCTTTTTTTAAATTTTACATTTTCAACAAAAATATTTGCAGCTTCATGAACCCGGAGTGATATATGGTATCCTTTGATAATAAGTTCAATGGGATCTTTGAGTGGTGCATATTTTTCGACATATATCGTTGATCCCCTGTTAATTCCCATTTCAAGCAGTCTCCGCCTTAAAACGCTTTCTCCGGAAACCTTTCGAATCACGCCTTCCTGACCGGTTTTCATCTGACTGAGCAACAGGGGGGCTCGAAAGGTATCATTGGATTCCTGTTTGCTATCATGGCGTTGCGTTTTTATCCGATCAAAGGGCTGAACCCTTATTTTTTCTGCCATGCCCTTACCTAAAATCAAACGGTTCTCTCCTGCTGAAATCACTACCTGGCCGCCAAACCCGGCAGAAACAATTTCAATCAAATCCCCAATCTTAAGCCCCATTGAAGAGATTCGAAGCTGCATATTTCTACCGGCATCAAATTCTTTTACAATCAGCTTTTCTCCTTGTTTCGCCTTGTGAAGCGGTACAAGTTCAGTGCGATGTTCCATACACTTGGAGCAAATACCGTATATTTCCATCTTATGCTGAAGCATATGGAACCCATAGGCATCTGCAACCTTGAGCTGTTGTTTTTCTATCGCCTCATCCTTAAATTCCAGTATGCTGCCGCATTTTATACAGACCATATGGTCATGATGTAATCCAAGGTGTCTGTGTTCATATTGGGTTTCTTTGTCATCAAACTCTATTTTGCTTGCAAATCCGAACCTGCACAAAAGCTCCATGCTGTTTAATACAAACCCTTTATCAAGCTTGACCCCGTCCGCTTTAAGCTGGACCTGGATATCTTTGATGATTACATGATGCTCAAGTTTTAAAAAAGCTTCCAAAACCTGAAACCTGAAGTCAAACTGGTCAACACCCTGTTGTTGAAACAATCTTTTAAACTGCTTTTTTTCTTGCTCATGCGTATCGGTCATTAGTTTTGTCCCTTAAAAATAACGGTTTAAGATATTATAGCTGATAGTTTATGTCAAGCAAATGCCAACTACAAAAAATATGGATTCAAGACCATAATGACAAGGCCATAGTCTATTAAAAGCATAAAACAAGGCATTGACAAGGCACTACGTTCTTGGTTAGTTAACACCATTTTAAGAAACCACTTTTGGCGAATAAATAATGAAAACCCAGACACTTGCCCAATATCTTTTACAAGACTTAACCATAAAAGACCAAATCATTCATAACAGAATCGTGCTCGCACCCATGGCAGGCCTTGGCCATATTGCCTTAAGGCAGCTCATCTGTGAATTTGGCGGGTTTGGTCTGCATTTTACAGGAATGTGCAGCGCAAAGGCCGTCCCCCATGAGAACCCAGATGTATCCCTGGTGTTTAAATGGCGGCAAGAAGAACTTAAACACCTTGTCTGCCAGATCTTTGGACCTGATCCGGAAAGTATGGCCAAGGCTGCTATACGAATAGAAAAGGAAGGCTTTTTCGGGGTTGATCTTAATTTCGGATGTTCTGTGGCAGCGATCTGCAAAAAAGGATGCGGGGCCGCTCTTTTAAAAAATCCTGGCCTTTCATCAAAAATCGTAAAAGCTGTGAGAGAGTCTGTCTCTATTCCTGTATTTGTGAAATTCAGAACCGGTTGGGTGAACACCCCTCAATTTGCAGTGGATATGGCTAAGAGGTTTGAAGATGCCGGGGCTGATGCACTCACCTTCCACCCAAGAATCGCACCTGACAGGAGGAACCGGCCTCCCCAGTGGGATGTTATAAAACTTGTCAGACAGGCTGTCTGCATCCCTGTGTTTGGCAATGGAAACCTTTTTGAAGCAGAAGATGGTGTCAAAATGATCGAGCAGACATCCTGCCAGGGACTGTCTGTCGGCAGGATGGCAGTTGCACGGCCCTGGCTGTTTGCACAGTGGACAAAAGACTTTTCTCCAGGAGATGATATTTTTTTTACTTCTGCCATGAGAATGACACAGATTCTTTTAGATCATTATGATGATGATTTTGCAGTTAAACTGTTTAAAAAGTTTTCTCCGTATTTTTGCGCTAATTTCAAATTCGGCCATCAGATCTTAAAAAAACTGATCCGTGCAAAAACCATGGATGATATCAGAATCAGCCTTGATTCGATTTTTGAAACAAACCCTGAAGTCCTTTCCAGACCAAACCTTAATTTATTTTTGTAATATTTGGCTCTATAAAAAATCAGTGACTACAAACCAAGGATATTAAGCCCTTCTTCAAGTTCAAAATAAGGTTTGAGATTATATTTATATCCCGGCACACCAAAATAGATGGCCAGGCTTTCAGCGACAGCCTGTAAACCTTCTGCAAGCCTGTTATTGTCCAGTTCATAATAGGTGATGGAATTCATGCCATTGATTTTACTGGCTGAAACATACGGCCCTTTTTTATTTATAAACTCTGGCAGGACAGGCGCCTTAAGATATCGTTTCGCAATTTCTTTAGTACTTTCAGGCGGATAGGTGACATTTGAAATAATGACCATGTTTTTCTCCTTTTTTTTAACAATTGTATTTACATCAATTTACTAAAAGTATGGTCATATAAGGCCCTGGCTGTCAAATCTTTTTAATTCCCAAATATTTTATCAGCATTTTCAATGACAATTGAAATTCATATTGGATATAGCAATTTGACATAGAGTTGAAGGCTTCTTAAAATTAACAGGTGAAAAGAGAAAGGAAAGGAATCATACAATGACAAAAAAAATTGACTGTAGAACACTTGAATGTCCCGCACCTGTACTGAAAACAAAAGAATTTCTTGAACAGGAGGCCGTCACAGAAATTAATATTATTGTTGACAATGATGCTGCTGTGGAAAATGTAACCCGGTTTTTAAACTTCCAGGGGTTTGAAGTATCTGTTGATTCTGACGGTATCATCTCCACGGTATCGGGCCAACGTACCCCTGAAAAAGCTAAAAAATTGGAAACTGATTCCGGCCCTGTTAAAACAAAAAAGGAATCCGACAGCCAGAAAATTTTAGTCATACTCTCTTCACAGCAGATTGGAAAGGGGAATGATGCTCTGGGCCAGAAACTGATGATCAATTTTGTTAAAACCTTGAAAGAACTGGGTAATGACCTCTGGCGCCTGGTACTTTTAAACCATGGTGTAAAATTTTCTATCAAAAATTCCAAAATTCTTGAAGAACTCAAAGAGCTTGAACTATCAGGCGTAGACATCCTTGTTTGCGGGGCATGCTTAACTCACTTGGGATTGATGAATGAAAAAGTTATCGGTGAAACGACTAACATGCTTGATGTAGTGACATCAATGCAGTTAGCCGATAAAGTCATTAATCTCTGATTATAATTTATTTGTTGTTGACAAAAAAATCATCAATAATCCTTTGCTGCTTTAGTTTCTGGCCGTAAGCTGTCGCACTTTTCTTATCAGCAAATTCGGAAACCCGGACCACAAACCATGTCTTTCCACCACCATCCACCTTTTTGACTATCGCATCAATTCCTTTTTTCTTTAAAATATCAATATACCTGACAGCATGTTTCTGATTTAAATATGCGGCCACCTGGATCGTAAACGGCTTGGGTGCCTGAATTTGAATTTTCACTTTTTGTTTTTCAACTGCTTTTGGTTTAAACATATGGAACATGGTATTTATCATAAAAAATCCAAGCCAGATCGAAACAACCGAAAGAAAACCCGCCTTTAAATAAAATTGTGTCTTTTCATGCTCTTTGATATATGCGATTCCCCTGCCCACAGATAAAATCAAAAAACTTAAAACAGATCCAATGAACGCCCATGCGTTTTTCAAATAAGAAACACCCTTCTCCGTTATCGACCCTATCTTTTTTTCAATCTCAATCTTCTTTCTAGGCTTTCTCTCAGGCAATAGAAAGGATACTTCCTGTTGAAGGGTTTTATCAGTTTTACCAATGGCATCCTCGATTCTTTCTGAATATCTCTTTTTAAATACAGGATCTTTTAGTCCATGCTGATAAAGTTTTTTTGCAATAAAGTCCTTTCTTTCCAACCCGAGAAAGATATCAGTCATTAAAGCTGACAAAAGTTTATTGGCATAATGCTTTTCCGCAAGGACAGACAATACTTCCTGCTCAAATGATGTCACAATAGTTGATTGTCGAAGTTGGGCAAGCCACAGTTGGGCAATATCCTCATCCTCCGGGTTCATCTTCAGATAAACCATAGTGCCTAATTTAAAATTTTGATTTTTAACAGAAGTATTTAATTTAAATTTTGCAATGGCACCGGATATTTTTTGAGCTATTTTTTTTGCAGAAAAAGGCCAGAGAAGAAACGTATCATAAATTCTTAACGCTTTTATATAATTTTTCTCAGCCTTATTCAGAATTCCCGACCTCTCCCAGGCCTGCCCTTCTTTAATCAAATTCATCACGGCTTTCTTAGCTGTCATATCCATTAAAAAACCGATCACAACAACTAAGCCTGTAATGGCCACAAGCCCGGTGGTTAAAGGGCTGATCCCGGGAAAGAACCTTGTGAGCCCTGGCATAATATAAAAAGTCAGCGGTATGGTAAACAGAGTGGTGATCCACAGATGTACACTGATGTTTCTTAAAATCCAGATCATTGTTCCTCTTCCACACACAAATGTTGTTCAGGCTTTAAAGGGACTTTCAAAACTTCAAATGTCTCATTCCCCTCTTTTGGGTTACACCCTGTTGTTGTATCCACACTTTCAAACCGGATATTATCAGGAATTGGGAAATCTCTTTCAGGCTCTGATTTGAGGGCATTCATCATGAACTCAGCCCAGATCGGTGCAGCGATTTTACCACCTGTAATACCAACCTTGTTGATATCCATCAATTTTCTTTGTTTATCAAAACCAGTCCAGACAGATGTGCTGAGTGTCGGTGTAAACCCTGTAAACCAGGCATCATTGTAGCTGTCCGTGGTGCCGGTTTTTCCGGCAGCAGGACGGTTGAATCCCAGTTGCCGAATGGATCGCCCTGACCCCCTTTCAATGACTGATTTCATCATATCCACCACCTGATAAGTAGTGGAGGGATCAAGCACTCTTTTTTCCTGAACAATGTGCTCAAAAATAACCCTGCCGAATGCATCTTCCACCCGCCAGAAAAGAAAGGGTTCATGCAGAACCCCAAGGTTGGCAAAAACCGTATATGCAGATGCCATTTCAAAGGGTGTCACACCTGAGGTTCCGAGAGCCACGGAATACACATCTTCTAATGGGCTCTGAATGCCACAGGTTCTGGCAGTTCTGTTAACCGCCTCTGGGCCGGTTTTTTCTACAAGCTGGGCGGCGATCGCATTAACAGAGTTGATTAACGCCTTTTTTAAAATCATATCACCTGAAAAGGTTTTGCCAAAATTTTTTGGTTCCCAGTCTGCCGCTCCTTTTACCGGGATGATAACAGGTTTATCCGTCAGGATGGTTGCAGGATGGAACCCTAAATTTTTAAATGCCGTATAATAAAGAAAAGGCTTAAAACCGCTTCCCGGCTGCCGAAGACTTTTTATGGCCCTGTTGAATTCACTTTTGTAATAATCCCTGCCCCCGACAAGGGCTTTCACAGCCCCGGACCCTGTATCAATGGCCACAAGCGCCCCCTGGGGATAATCCGCATTTTCATCTTTAATACCCATCATGGTGTCAAGCCTTCCAAGGCCTTTTTTTAAAGACTGCCGGGCATAAGTTTGCAGTCTTGTATCAATAGTGGCAAATACCTTGATGCCGCCATGATAAACAACATCTTCTCCATACTTTTGAATCAGCTCGTTTATCAGCGCATCTAAAAAATAACTTCCTGATCTTGAATCGGATTGTTCATGATAAAGTTCAGGTTTTGTCAGCATGACTCGCTGAGCTTCAAGATCAGATATAAACCCAACCTGTACCATTCTTTTTATAACAACCTCACGCCTTTTTAACGCCCGGTCATAGTGCCTGTATGGATTATAATTTGTAGGAGATTTAGGCAGTCCCGCAAGAAGTGATGCCTCAGCCAGGTTTAAATCCAGAGCAGATTTACCGAAAAATACTCTTGAAGCTTTTTCAATACCCTGGGCCCCCGCGCCAAAATAAATTTGATTGATATAGGCATGTAAAATTTCTTCCTTTGTATTGGAAATCTCAATCTGTAATGCCACAAGCAGTTCTTTGAATTTACGTTTATATGTTTTTTCAAAACTGAAAAACAAATTTTTTGCGAGCTGCTGGGTAATGGTGGACGCCCCCTGGACCTTGCCTGATTTAAAAAACGTAATATAAAGCCCTTTTACAGTTCGAAGCTTATTGATCCCGTGATGTTCAAAAAACCTGTGATCTTCTGTTGCAAGAATCGCATTAATAAAATCCTGGGAAACCATGTTCAAGGGAATGGTTTTTCTCTCTCCAAGAGTCATCATCACCTGCCCGTTTGAGGCAAAAACCTGAGTTTGAGGCCTTTCAATGATCCGGCTTAAAGGAGACGGAAGCTTTGGAAGATCTTTTGCAACAAAAAACACCAGAAACATCCCGCAAAGACATCCGAGTGAAACAAGAATTAAACCGGAAAAAAGGCAGAACCGGATAAGCTTTATGAATCTTAAAACCAGATTCAATTCCCCTCTCCTCTAAGATTCAGACTCAGCTGCCAGACAGCCCATTCGCGACCTTTTATAAAAACAACCTGCTTGCCCCCTGTCTCTTCAAATTCAAACCCGAGTTTAATATAACCGTTTTCCGCTTCATTCCAGATACCAATGTTAACGATCTTTCCATCCTGTTTCAGTAACTTTTCAGGATTCACTATCAGATCGGGAATAATATCAGCAGGCAGTTTAAACAGGGTATCAAAAAAAAATGGGGCCGGATATATCCGTCCCAGAAATCCATCCATATCCGCAAGTTCCCCTGGCACTGGCTTGTCACCGTTTTCAATCTCAAGGATATCTTCTTTTCTAAGATCAATCTGTTTGATCACTCTGTTTTCAGAATCAATAAAATAAATCTTGATCCCCCCTGTGATACCTTCGCAAAATATCCTGTCCAGAGAGCTGCCGTTCAACAACCAGACCAGTTGCGCCGGTTCGATAATTTTTAAAGCCGTCGATTTTTCAAGGGTCAGATAAAGTATTTTAAACTGCTGTTTCTCCAATGTAACCCAGTCCCCTGGCAAAATACCTGAAGCAAGGTCGGAAAAAGTGGATGCCTGATGAACGTTTTGCCGGGTATCCTCTTTTTTACTGATAATCTTATTAAGGTACTCATGGGCATTGGAAGTTTGTTTTCCCGTCTCCCAGATAGCTCCTGTTTCAGGACGAAACTCATTTGTGGAGGTAAGATAAGAGCCGACAAGGTTTTCAACCCAGTCAAACCTGAATTCAGAAAAAATGAAAGTAGCCGTAATGATAAAGACTGCAATATTTAGAAAAGAAAAGGTTCTTCTCAGCCACTCAGAAAAATTTAAAGGTTCATACCATTGCTGGATCATAAAAAATTCTTATGCACACCGTTCCTTTACGCTTTTCCGGCCTGTTTCAAGGAGTCATTATAGACCGTGTAAAAATTTTTATGCTCCATTAAAGCCCTGGATAAAAATGCTTCCAGATGAATAATGTCATCCTGGTGAATGATAGTGTCCACACTGGAATGCAAGGCAGCCATGTTATCATTGGTATTGAATTTGTTGCTGACCCAAATAAGGCAGATCCTGCGCCTTAAAGACATATCAATGGTATTCATCCTGTTAAGAATACCCGAAAACCCCTTATTCTGATCAAAAGCATCATCAATGATCACCAGATGATAAATATGGTATTCAAGTCTTTTCAATGCAGCTTTGGTGTTTGCTGCTGTCTCTGCATTCAGTCCCATCTGTTTAATAAGCGAATACACCTTTCTTTTCAAATCATCCCCATCAATACAGACAAGGGCATTCAGCCGTTCATCAAAGGAGAGATTTGAAATTTGTTTTTGCTGTTTTACAGCAGGGACATGGACCTTTTCTTTGCATTTGGGACATTTAAAGACTGACTCTTTGTCCTTGGAAATTTTGTAATCCGGAATATTGAGTTTTGTTTTACAATTATGGCATGTCACGTTCATAGCTTAACTTCCTTTATATCCACGATCAATTTCCAATGAATCAATATTTGTTGTGGTTTCACCACGGGAACTTTTTATCGAATCAAGGCCTCGACCCACAATATCCTTCCTTGATGCATAGGATGATGCGGTGTCCTCACTGATATTTCCCTTTTCATAAAGAGAAATGATATATTCATCAAAAGAAACCATGTCCTGGGCCTTGCCTGTGGTAATGATATCATTGAATGTCTTGCCCTCGGACTCTCCATTGAGAATAGAATCTTTCACCCTCAAATTCGAACCCATAATTTCAAAGGCAGCCACCCTTCCGCCGCCAATTTTTGGCAACAATCTCTGAGACACAACCCATCTGATTGTATCTGCCAAACGGATTCTGATCTGTTTTTCTTCTTCAGTGGAAAACATCCCCAAAACACGATTAATGGTTTGGCCGGCATCTACGGTATGCAATGTTGACAGGACAAGGTGGCCTGTTTCAGCCGCAGAAAGACCAATTTCCACTGTCTCCCTGTCACGCATTTCACCTACCAGGATCACTTTTGGGGCCTGCCGCAAGGCAGCCCTCAAACCATTTGCAAAGGTATCAAAATCAGCTCCCAGTTCCCGCTGATTAAAAGTGGATTTTTTCTGGGAGTGCTGATACTCAATCGGATCTTCAAGGGTGATCACGTGAACAGACTTTGTTTTATTGATTTTATCCAATAGCGCTGCAAGAGATGTTGACTTTCCAGAACCGGTTGCCCCGGTAACAAAAACAATACCGTTTCTCTCTTCTGCCATTGTATGAAATGCACGGGGCAAATTCAGCTCCTCAATGGTGGGAATTTCTGTCTCAAGTTTTCTTAGGACAATGGAATACTTGCCTGATCTTGAAAATATATTTACCCTGAACCGTGCTTTATCCCCCAGTTGATAGGAAAGATCGCAAGATCCTTCTCTAATCAGCGTCTCTGTTAATTTCCGATTATTATTAATCAAATACAATGCAAATATTTCAGTTTGAAACGGAGTCAGCAGTTTAAAGTCCGGATCTATGTTCACTGCAACCAACTCACCGGAACTTTCAACCTGTAGCGGTTTGTCCGGCGTAAAGTTCAAGTCTGAAACATTGTCATGGGAATCCAGCATTTTGGAAAGGATATGGTCAATCTGCTGTTTTTTCATGCCATTTTCCTCTTAGTTTTAATTTAAATAAACCTTTAAGCTTCTGTAAAATCAGCCGGCGGATTCTTTAAGAATGGCCTGAATAAGGATTTATTATTCGCCTTTCCATATGCCTCATCCGGGCTGATCCATCTTTTCTTGTACAACTGCATGATGGCATCATCCAGCAATTGCATCCCATATTGTTTTCCTGTCTGAATCATGGATGGGATCTGGTGCGTTTTGGCTTCCCGGATAAGATTTCGCACAGCAGGTGTTGCCACAAGGATTTCCAAAGCCACGCATCTGCCTTTTTTATCCACCCTTTTAAACAGTGTCTGAGCGACAATAGCTCTCAGGCCATCAGACAATGTAGACCGTATCTGAGCCTGTTCAGTGGAGGGGAAGACTTCAATAATTCTGTCAACGGTTTTGGCTGCACTGGAAGTATGCAGGGTACCAAACACCAGGTGGCCTGTAGACGCGGCTTCTATGGCAAGGGAAATGGTTTCAAGATCCCTTAACTCACCCACAAGAATAATGTCAGGGTCTTCACGCAAAGCCCCCCTTAGTGCTGATGAAAAAGATTGTGTATGTGATCCCACTTCCCTGTGACTCACAATAGAACTCTGACTTCTGTGCACAAACTCAATGGGATCTTCTACGGTGATAATATGATCTCTTCTAGTCCGATTTGCCTGATCAATAATGGCTGCCAGAGTAGTTGATTTACCGGAACCTGTTGGCCCTGTGACCAGGACAAGGCCTCTTGGAAGATTGGCCAGTTTTGAAATAACGGGAGGAAGTCCAAGTTGTTCTGCCGTCATTATTTCGGCCGGGATCTCACGGAAAACTGCTGAGATGCCGTTTTTCTGCATAAAATAATTTGCCCTGTATCTGGCAAGTCCCGGAATTTCATAACCGAAATCCACATCCCCGGTCTCTTCAAAAACCTTGATCTTCTCCTGGGAGGTTATTTCATATAAAAGTTTCCGTAATTTATCGCTGGTCAGAGTCTCATATTTTATACGTTCAATATCGCCATGAAGCCTTAATGCAGGTTGCTGGCCAGAAGCCAGATGGAGGTCAGAAGCACCCTGCTCATGCATCAGTTTAAAAAAAGCATCAATTTCAGCCATTTTCCATACCTTTTTTTAGTTAATGATTCTCTCGTTCCTATGCGCATGTGCGGGAACGAAGTATTAATAAATTATGCTTGTTTGATAAATTTTAAGGTAGAATCGGTCTCGTCGGCAGTCTTATTTTCTTCCTTTGTCATCTCAACCAATTTTGAGTGGGATTCGAGTACAGCGCTGATTTGCATTTCAAGCTGAATTCGTTGACGTTTCAGCTCAATAATATCACTGTGAAGTTGTGAAAGCCGATTATGCGCCCTGTTCAACATTTTTTCAGCTTCAACTTCAGCATTGGCAATGATCAGCTGTGAAGATTTCTTAGCATTTTCTTTCATTTGATCCAGGACTTTATGGGACTGAATCATGGCGTTTTTCATAGAATTTTCTCTCTTTCTATAGCCCTGATTCTCCAGATTCATCCGATGGTTTTCTTCTTGAAGACTTTGAATGGTATGATTCAGATTATTAAGTTCTTTTGTCACATCTTCAAGAAAATAATCCACTTCCTGAACATCGAACCCTCTAAATCTTGTCGTGAACTCTTTTTGCTTAACAACCAGTGGTGTTATACCCATAAGAATACCTCACTTTTCATTATGCTATTGTGCGTGCCAGCCCGTGAAGGCTGTTCACAACAAATGTCTGAAGAAAAATAATGACTAAAATCACTATAACAGGAGATATATCAAGCCCCCCGAAATTCACGGGAAGTCTCTTTCTAATTTGATAGAAAACAGGCTCAGTTGCCATATTAATAAACCTTACAATGGGATTGTAAGGATCAGGACTCACCCATGACAAAACCGCGCCTGCAACAACGATCCACATATAAAACGTAAGTCCATAATCCAGAACAACGGCTATGGCTTCAAAAAAATTGGCTAATATGAGCATTTATATTACCTTTTCCCAAAAGAATTGCATATCTTTTAATTTTCTGGTTAACTATGAATACCATGAAAAGTCAAGTTTTTTTACATATTTAGCCGGATTAAATATTTGCTTTCATTGGTTGACAACCGGCAGTGATTATAATAATAATGGTTTAACCATTTCAAATCAATATCAATTACATGGAAGTATCTATACTTAAGGAGTCATAAAATGAGTCAAATCAATCTTAAAGAAATAAAAGCCATATCTTATAAAAAAGCCACAATAAAAAAAGGGTATACCGATCAATCCCTCCGCGTTAACCTTGATGCAAACAATATCATCATCAATCCCATCGAAGAAAAGATAAAAAATAAATTTATCGGGGGGAAAGGGTATGATCTCTGGTTGATGTGGAATGCGGTTAAAGCCAGTACCAAATGGAACGACCCTGAAAACGCCATATGTATCTCGTCGGGTCCCCTTGGCGGGACTCCCGGGTACCCCGGCGGCGGGAAAAGTATTGTGACTGCTATTTCACCTTTAACGGGTGCACCCATTGATTCAAATGTAGGCGGATATTTCGGGCCCTATAAAAAATTTTCCGGATTTGATGTGATCCAGGTTGACGGAAAAGCAAAAGAAGATACCGTCATTTTCATAGACGGGATTGAAAGCAAAATCAAAATATTTGAAGCAAAAAATCTTCCAAGCGATTCCTATGAGCTTTCAGATACTTTAACCCGGTATTTTGATGAGGACAAACCTGTCAATGTTTCTGTTGTAACGGCAGGTCCGGGTGCAGAACATACATTTTTCGGATGCCTTAACTTTTCCTGGTGGGATGCCGGACGTAAAAGAGTCAGATACAAACAGGCTGGTCGCGGCGGTATCGGAACTGTTTTTGCCGATAAAAAAATAAAAGCCATTGTGGCACGATATGGTGCCATTTCCATGAAATCCAATAACCCTGCGGACTTTGACGGGCTAAAACTTGTCACCAAAACCCATGCAAAAGAAATCAATGAACTTGATCCCAAACAGAACAGGATGTCTCTTGTTGGAACGACCCACCTTGTGCCTATCATGAACGATCATGACTGTCTGCCCGTACATAACTTCAAATTTGGCTCCCATCCGGAAAGCCGTGTCATTGGGGAAGAAGTCTATGAACATATTTTTGACAAGGGCTTTGATGGGTGCTGGAAAGGCTGTACCGTTGCATGTTCCCACGGAGTCAAAGACTTTTCACCATTTACAGGCCCCTATAGAGGGAAAAAAGTATTTGTTGACGGGCCTGAGTATGAAACAGTGGCGGGTTGCGGTTCCAACCTGGGTATTTTTGATGCCCAGACAATCCTTGAAATTAATTTTTATTGTGATGCTTATGGGCTGGACACCATATCCGTTGGAACCTCCCTTGGATTTGTCATGGAATGCTTTGAGAACCATCTGATTACGACTGACCATACCGACGGAATGGATTTAAGCTTTGGCAGCCGGTTTAACGCCTTGGAAATTATCCATCAGATGGCAAGGGGTGAGGGATTTGGCGCCATTGTCGGTAAGGGTATCAGACAGATGAAACAAATCTTTGCAAAAGACTTTGGTGCTGACATGGCCTTTATGCAGGACATTGGCATGGAATCCAAGGGACTTGAATTTTCCGAATACATCACCAAAGAATCCCTTGCCCAGCAGGGCGGGTACGGATTGGCCTTAAAAGGCCCCCAGCATGATGAAGCCTGGCTCATCTTTCTTGATATGGTTCACAATTTCATGCCAACATTTGAGGATAAGGCAGAAGCCCTTCACTGGTTCCCCATGTTCAGAACCTGGTTCGGCCTTTGCGGACTTTGCAAACTTCCCTGGAACGATATTGTTCCTGAAGACAACAAGAACACACCTGAACCTGCCAAAGTAATGAAACATATAGGCTGGTATGCTGATTTCTTTTCTGCTGTTACCGGCAGGAAAACAGGGCCCGATGACATCATTACCATGAGTGAGGCGGTTTATAATTTCCAGAGAATTTTCAATCTGAAAATGGGCTTTGGTACAAGAGAGCATGATACCGTACCTTACAGGGCTGTTGGCCCTGTGACCGTGGAGGAATATGAATCACGGCAAAAACGATATGATGAACAGCTTAAAGAAAAATATGGGTTGGATATCAGCACCATGACTTCCAAGGACAAAGTCGCTGCATTAAGACAAAAAAGAGAAGAACAATATGAACTTCTCAAAGATGCTGTCTATGAGCGGCGCGGATGGAACAAAAATGGAATCCCCACCATTGCAACCGTCAAACGTCTTGGTATTGATTTTCCTGAAGTCATGGAAGTCTTAAAGAAAAATGGTATCGAATAACGCATGATCGAAGTTGATGGAAAACAAGTGCCATGGTCTGAAAACTGGACCATGGCATCTCTTTTAGAAACACTTGACAATGTTGAATTCTGTGCAGTTGCCCGTTTAAACGGCAGACTTGTTTCAAGCCCTAAATTTGCTGAAACAATCATCCCTGACAACTCAAAAATTCAATTGCTGCCTCTGGTTGCCGGAGGATAAAAAAAGTTTTTTAACAATTTTAACTTCACAAATAACTGCCTGTCTGTTAAAAACCATTTGGTAACAGTCCGACAACTATTATTTAAACTCTTAAAAGAAAGTAACGATTGAAACAATTTTTTTTATTTTTAAAGGCGCTTTTTAGCAGAAAACGCCAGACAGAATCACCTATTGTCCTATCACCGTCCAGACCTGAAACCAAAATACCAAGAAAAAGACCTGCAAAACCCAGGGAAAAAAAATGGTCCATCAATGATTTTGCTGTGGAACCCCGGGAAGGGGAAACAAGATTTCACGACTTTGATCTCCCATTGAGTGTCATGCATGCCATTTCAGATTTAAAATTCAACTATTGCACCCCTGTCCAGGCAAAGCTGCTGTCCCATACACTGGAAGGGAAAGATGCCACAGCCAAGGCCCAGACAGGCACAGGTAAAAGTGCCAGCTTCATTATCACTATTTTAACAGCATTTATAAAAAAAGCTTTTAAAAACAGAAAGGGAGCCCCAAGAGCATTAATCCTTGCACCTACCAGGGAGCTTGTTTATCAGATTGAAAAGGATTTCAAGGAACTTGCCAAATATACCAATTTAAGAATTCTGTCCATCTTTGGCGGAACAGGCTATAAACAGCAACAGATCATGCTGAGAGAAAGGCCCGTTGATATCATTGTTGCAACACCCGGTCGGCTCATAGATTTCATGAATAAGAGATTGATCGACCCCTCCAAGATTGAAATTGTTGTCATAGATGAAGCAGATCGTATGCTGGATATGGGGTTTATTCCGGATGTCCGCAGAATCATTTTAAAAACACCCCATAAAAACAATCGACAAACCCTGTTCTTTTCTGCAACTTTAACACCGGATGTTTTAAGGCTGGCAGAAAGCTGGACGACCAGGGAAGCGGTACAAATAGAAATAAATCCTGAACAGGCGGCAGCCGACAGCATTCATCAGATTATCTATATTTCAACTGAAACAGATAAATTTAAACATGTCTATAACCTGATCAATAATGAACAGTTAAAACGCGTACTCCTGTTTGTAAACCGTAAAGATACGGCTCGAACCCTGTCGGCAAAATTTGAAAGATACGGCCAGAAATGCAGTGTGCTCTCAGGCGATATCTCACAGGACAAACGATTTAAAGTTTTAAATAATTTTAAAAACGGCATGATCAACCTTTTGGTTGCAACGGATGTGGCTGCCCGCGGACTGCATATTGAAGACATCAGCCATGTTATCAATTATGATCTTCCCCATGAGCCTGAACATTATATCCATAGAATCGGTAGAACGGGTCGGGCTGGCGCAACAGGGATATCCATCAGTTTTGCTGATGAAATGAGTTCTTTTTTTATTCCTAAAATCGAAGAGGTGCTGGGAAATAAAATCGAATGTGAATATCCGTCTGAGGAATTGGACAAGCCCCTTCCCGAGCCAAAGAAAAAATATTATTCAAAACCAAAGTATAAAAAAAGGAAGCCGTTTAGAGGGAAAACCAGGTCCGACAGGTACAGGCAAAAATAATTCCCTTTCCCTGGTGTTCTTCACCCCGGACAAGTTTTTTTATGTCTCACAAAAGTATCTGGTTTACAATACCAATTTTTCCAACCCGTTAAAGTTGCCATTTTTTTCAAACCACTGCAAAAAACGGATATAATGCTGTAGATACCTTATATGGATGCAAGGGTCTATTTCATTTTTCCTGTCATAATAATCCTGTATAACCCAATTCATGACATAAATATTAGAGGCTTTAATCATGTATGGAAGGTATTTCAGTTCTTTGTCACTCAAAGGTCCGATCCCGGTAGCGCTGGCTTTCTGGTAAGCATGAAAAAAGACGGCAGTTTTTCCCATATGAAGTCTGCCGCCTGCTTCTCCTTTCCAAACCATGCAAAAATAAATTATGGCAAGGGCAACATCAAAGCAGCGGGCATCAATCTTTGACCAGTCAAAATCAAACAATCCGGTTATGGAATCTTGCAAGGACAACGGCAGCATTTTTCAGATCTTTTTTGCTGCAGTCAGGGTTAACCCAGCTGTATCTGTCTTCATCGGTAAGAATTTCAAAAATGGCATAAAAATAATTTTGACCATTATATTGATTCACAAAAGTTTTTCTATCCCTTGTATGGATCAGTCCGGCCACAAGGTCAAATCGCTTTTTCTTCAGATGCTTTATGATTGAATGTTCAAATTCTATTTCACTTTCATTTTTTCCGAATTTATATTTTCTAAGAAAATAATTCTCTTTTTTACCTTTGGCACCAGTTTTTATGATAAAGCTTTTGTTTACAGAGATCCCAGATGAATTTGTTCACAATTTATCAAAGCACCAATGGCATAATTTGTTGATATAATATCTTTTAATTGGTCAGTAAAATTTTCATTTGTCTTCATTGCTTCCTTAAATCGCTCCTCCGACTTTTCCAGGTCGGTCATACCGATCAAAATCTCTCTTCAACTCTCACCATAACACAAAAGCATCGGCTTTTAATATATAAAACCCATTTGATTTAAGTGTTGTAATGTCTGGCTATTTATCCTTTCTTGACACTAAGTCGACATTCAGTGTAAAACTACAATCCTGGTAATCAGTAATTTTCATTAAAGGAGTTGAAATAAAAAATGTTTGGTCTTGGAATGCCTGAAATTTTAATGATTCTGGCCATAGCACTCATTGTCATAGGGCCTAAAAAACTGCCGGACCTGGCCAAAACCTTAGGCCGTGCCATGGGAGAATTCAAACGATCTGCCCAGGATTTTAAACGCAGCATTGATGTGGAAACTACTGTTAAAGATATTAAGGATGTCGCAGACCCTGAAACAGATCTTAAAGGGATTATAAAAGACGCTAATATTAAAGATGAAACAACTGCGACTTCCAGGGAAGATTCCGGCTCACAGGACCATAGCAAAGAAATTCCGGATAATAATACAGATGATGCTCCAGTAGATAAAGAAGCGGATAAAACCGATAACAACAAATCAGAACTCGATAAAACCGATTAACATATGAGTAAAGAAGAAAAAAGCCCTTTTACAGAGCATTTAGGAGAACTGCGAGACAGACTGGTCCGTTCCTTTATTGCCGTGGGCATTGGCTTTGTGGTCGCTTATTTTTTTAAAGAAAAATTATTTGAAATTCTGATAGCTCCCCTTGTCACTGCCATGGGTGAAAATGGAAACGCTCAGATGATTTTTACAGGACTTCCTGAAGCGTTTTTTACTTACCTTAAAGTCGCCTTACTCACCGGAATAATTTTTGCGACCCCTGTCCTTTTTTATGAATTCTGGATGTTTGTATCTCCCGGCCTTTACAGGGCTGAGAAAAAATACTTTTTACCCATTGTATTTCTCTCTGTCTTTTTCTTTGCTATTGGTGCCTCTTTTGGATATTTCATTGTTTTCCCATACGGATTTAAATTCTTTTTAGGATTTGCCACGGAAACCATTTCCGCCATGCCATCCATGAAGGAATATCTCTCGTTTGCTTCAAAGATGCTCCTGGCATTCGGCTTTGTTTTTGAACTGCCCCTGGTGTTAACTTTTATGGCCAGAATGGGGCTTGTCACTGTGCCATTTTTAAAGAAGAACAGGAAATATGCTCTTTTGCTGTTTTTTGTTGGTGCAGCGCTTATCACACCACCGGATGTGGTCACCCAGATCATGATGGCCCTGCCCTTGATGCTTCTTTATGAAATCAGCATTATCGGCGCTAAAATATTCGGGAAAAAAAAGGCTGAAGAGATTGATGATGACCCGGAAGAAGACCAGGATATCAAATCACAGGCAGACACAGAAAACCAGAAGGAAGAACCATAAATTTAGAAAAGTTTTAGTATTGACTTTTCAATTGTCTTGGGTGTAAAAACTTAAATAAAATATTAAAGAAACAATCGGGGGTATGGAAATACCGCTGATAAAAAGGCAAAATAAAATGTTAATTATGAAAGGAGCGAAACCAATTATGAACAAAAAACTGCTGACTCTGCTCTTGGTTGCAGGTATTGCTGTGATTTTTGTTGCAACAGGTCTTAATGCTGGAACAGAAGTCAAAGATAATTTAATCTTGGAAGATCCTGGTTACAAAAAACCCAAAAAACGGGCTCCAAAATTCAAATCACTGGCATTCACCCACAAAAAGCATATGGAAGATCACAAAATCTCATGCGGAGAATGTCACCATGACAAGGACAATAAACCCTTGGATCTTAAAATAGGTGATAATGTCCAGAAATGCAGCGAATGCCATAACAAGTTCAAAAAAGACAAAAAAAACAGAAAAGACATCATGGTCCATGAAAACGCCATGCATGGAAATTGTGTCACCTGTCACAAAGACATCAACAAAAAAGCCGGCGATAAAAAAGGAATGAAAGGCCCTGCTCCTGCTTCCTGCACTAAATGCCATATCTCTACAAAGAAAAAGAAATAACCGTTTTATAAAAACGATTACGCTTTAAAAGAGGTTTTCCAGGATCCGGAAAGCCTCTTTTTTTATGGAATCAGGCTTGAGCGGCTTTGAATGCTCTTGCTTTTTTGACCAGGGAGGGAGCCCAGGAAGGGCTGCCAAGAGCGTGGATATGGGTATAGGTCCCAAAGGTATTATTTTGAAAAAAACCATCCTTTTTGTCAAGGATACCTTTGCCCCGTTCCATTTTAAAGGCCATTTCATGATCCTGATAATCTATATCCAGAATACTGGAATACCTGAATTCGTGACCCTTTAAAGTTTCACCCATTTTAAAAAATGGATTTTCATTAACAACTTCAACCTTGGTATATCCGTGTCCCTGTGGTCGTTTGGACAGCCCGAATTTAATGGGAAGAATTCCGGACATGGGATATTCCCTGTCATTCAACAGGATACTTTGACCTAAGAATATCAATCCCCCGCATTCTGCATAAATGGGAAGCCCGTTTTGAGATAATTTTCTCAATTTTTTCCTAAAGACAGTATTTCCAGCAAGCTGCGGTGCATGCGTTTCAGGAAAGCCTCCTCCCATATAGATGGCATGAACATCAGGTATGCTCTCTTCTGTCAAAGGACTGATAAAAACAATGTCAGCACCCAGCTTTTTTAATGCATCAATATTGTCGGGATAATAAAATTGAAAAGCCGAATCTCTTATGATTCCAATTGTAACAGGTTCAGGTTCGACCGGTTTCACTTCTGAAGAATTGATTTGAATTATAGTTTCGGGCTCAGTGCTATAGTATTCACCGGTTACAGTTTTATAGAGTTCATCTAAATCAATGTTGTCTCTGGCAACTTTTAAAGTGGCCTTAATCGCCTGATCAGAAAAGGCGTGTTCCTCAGACGTAACAAGCCCCATATGCCGTTCAGGGAAATCTTTGGACTTTAATTTTGGGACAGCCCCAAACACAGGGATATTACAATATTTCTCTATGTTTGCCCTCACCTTTCCTTCATGTCTTGAACCTGCTATCCGGTTAAGGATAACACCGCAAATTTTGATTTCAGGATCAAACTTCATGCACCCCATAAGCAAAGCTGCCATTGTACGGGTGCTTTTGGTACAGTCCAGGACCAGTAGAACCGGCAGGTTTAAAAGTTTTGCAAGTTCTGCGGTTGAAGTGGAGCCATCCATATCAATACCGTCATAAAGCCCTCTATTGCCTTCAACAACAGCAATATCGCAGTATTTTGAATTTTCCTGATAGGATTGTTTAACAATTGGAGGGTTACAAAGAAAGGTGTCCAGATTATAACAAGGACGTCCGGCTGCCTTTGAAAGCCAGCCGGCGTCAATATAGTCAGGTCCCTTTTTAAATGGGGAGACCTTAAGGCCTTTTTCTTTCCATGCAGCAGTGATCCCCAGGGAGATTATCGTCTTGCCTGATCCCCCCCTAAGGCCGGCAATAATAATTCCCGGAACCTTTTTACCGCCTTTTTGCATGGATAAATTTGACTTGTCTTTATCTTATTATTCTTCGCCTTCAGACGAATGCTGGATACCGCCGCCTTTAAGCCCATACATGGTTGTACTTCCTGAAGACCAGTATTCAAGAACTTCTTCCTGAACCATTTTAGTAATAACTTTTTTAATAAGTCTTGGTTTGTCATCCGGGAAAACTTTATAGAAATCTTTGAAATAAAACTTGGTTTTGTTTTTGGATTTTTTGGTCATCCAATCCACCACTGCTTTAGTTGCAGCTTCTTTATTATCAAGAAGTTCACTCATTGTCATACTCCTTTGAAATGAAATGTATCAGCCGGAGCGCAAATACACTCCGGCTTCAACAACTTTATAAAACAGGTAAGGTTAAAAACCTATTTTGAAAATTTAAACTGAGTTGTCTGACGCCAGCTCATGTATGCCTGCTGACGGAAATCATCAATAAGATGATGGGTAAACTCAAGCTCACATACCTCAAAGAATTTTTCCCATCCGATTCTCTCAGCCCATTCACCCAGACGCTCATACTTGTTAGCGCCATTGGAATATGCATTAACCATATTCCTGATAGACTTTGTCATGGAAGGCCATCTTGGCATCTCATTGGGCAAAAAGCCCACAACAACTTTTGAGAATTTAGGTTCGGAAATTCTGTTGGAAACCTTACCACCCGCCATAAGAACAATACCATCACCTTCTGTATCAGCCAGAGGCATGGAAGGACACATGGTGTAACAATTACCACAATACATGCATCTTTCATCTTTAACAGCAACAGACTTTATTTCCGTACCGTCGGCAAGTTTCATTTTAGAAGGTTTGATTGCTGCTGTGGGACAAGCTGCAACCGCCAGAGGAATTTCACAATATTTATCAAGATATTCATGATCCAGCATGGGCGGTTTTCTGTGATATCCGAGGATGGCGATATCAGAACAATGAACCGCACCGCACATGTTCAGGCAGCAAGCCATGGAAACTCTGAGCTGCGCCGGAAGTTTCATATCCGTGAAGTCATCAAACAGCTCGTCCATTGTAGCTTTTACAGTACCCGAGGCATCTGTTGCCGGGGTGTGGCAGTGAATCCAACCCTGGGTATGAACAATATTGGTAATACCGGCACCGGTTCCGCCGATGGGGAACTTAAGGGAACCGCCGTCAAACTTTCTGGAAGCCAGATCGTTTTTAAGGGGCTCAAGTTTATCTTTTGAGTCAACCATGAACTCGATATTATTACGGGTGGTGAAACGAAGATGCCCGTCACAATGTTTATCAGCAATTTCACAAATTTCATTGATATGCGTGGTGCTCATCAACCGACAGCCACCCACTCTTACAGTATATACTTCGTCTCCTGATTCACCCACATGAACCAGTACACCCGGTTCAAGGATTTCATGGTGAGACCATTTGCCCTTGTTTTTAGCAATCACAGGAGGATAGAACTCATTATAGTCTCTGGGACCGATGTCTGAGATTCTGTTTTCCATCGGTTTTGCTGGATTATAACCAGTAGAAATAAATGCCATTATAATACTCCCTTTCTATCTAAGATGATGTTTTCTGTATTCTTCAACGTCACGGTCCCAACCGCCTTCAACCTCATCCTCTTTCCAGAAGATATACGGATTGCTTCTCGGATATGAAACATGCTGTGGTATTGCTTTAATTCCAGTTACTTCGAGAAGTTTCTGGAAACCCTGACGCATGATCAGCTCACCAAGTCTTTCACGGTTCTTGCCTTCTTCCATCCACCAGTCCCAAATATTTTCAATGACTTCTGTAATTGCTTCATAATCATTGTCAGCATTAACTTCGACAAATGGTACAAGCAAAGAACCCATCTGGGCACCGTCAAGGATTGGAGCCTTGGCACCGCAAAGAATGGAACAGCCTGTATCTTTACCGACCTTAAGGGCTCTTGGCATTACATTAATACAATGCATGCAGCGGGTGCAGTTGGCATCGTCTATAGCCAGTTTTTTGTTTTCAAATTTCATACATCCGGTGGGGCAAAGGGCGAGTACTTCTTTTTCAAGGTCAAAGGGACCCCAGTCGCGGCCTTTATGTGCACCCGCATTGGAAGGATAAGCTGCATCATTTTCAACATATTTATTGACGGCATCCTGATCAATCCGGATATTATCTTTCCAGGTACCGATAAATGACATATCAGACCGTGCAATAGATGCAACACAGCAGTTTGGACAGGCATCAAATTTAAATTTAAATTTATAGGGGAATGCCGGACGATGAAGTTCATCCTGGTATTCATTGGTCAAAAAGTGACACAATGCCTGGGTATCATAACAGGCATATTCACATCTGGACGAACCCAGACAATCAGCAGGTGTTCTCAGGTTTGAGCCTGATCCGCCAAGATCCTGATTATAATCATGTGTCAGTGTCCAGAATACTTCCTCAAGCTGAGGAGTGGTGGTACCCAGAAGAATAATATCACCGGTTGCGCCATGCATATTGGTAACACCGGAACCCCTGAAATCCCAAAGTTTAGTCAATTTTCTAAGATAATCGGTTGTATAATATTTACCAGCAGGCTGGGCCACACGCATTGTATGAAAATGCTCTACACCTGGGAACATTTTTGGCTGGTCGCAATATCTTCCGATAACACCGCCGCCATAACCGAAAACACCTACAATACCGCCATGTTTCCAGTGAGTTCTACCATGCTTGTAAGAAAGCTCCAAAACACCCAGAAGATCGTCTACACAATCCTGGGGGATCTGGAATTCAACACCTTCTTCATTCTTGGCTCTGACTTCAGCTTGTTGTTTCAGATCAGAAACAAAACTCGGCCATGGGCCGGATTCCAGCTGATCCAGAAAAGGAGTCTCATGTTTAGCCATTTACTTACCTCCGTTAATAGTTAATTTACATTCAATCAATAATGAAAAAGTTCTCAAACTTTTCATTCAATAGTCTAATTTGGCGTTATTCCAAAGGGTTATAAAACCGCCTTTTTTTTCTTGGGAACAACTTAAGCAAAATAACATTGCAGATATAAAATTTTACTTTCAACATGTCAATAAAAAAGGTTTTTTTTACATGTTTTTAAAAATTGATTGCAGAATCCTGCAATGAGATTCAAGATTTTGTTCTAATAAATTAATTTCAGAAGACTCGGGACGACAGGATTCTAAAATATTTTCCATAATTCCAATGATCTGTTCCAACTTGAACTGCCAAAAGAACTCAATAAAAACTGATCTTAAATCTCCAAAATCATAAGCGCTGGATTTTTCATCCAACGCTTTTAAAAAACCTTCAATGCTTGCTTTTATCACCTGCTTTCCAAGCAGTATGGTTTTACCCGTACCATTAATTCGATCAAGGCGCATTCTTAAAGTCAGATTCAAAAAGAAAAACAACAGGCAGGGTAGAATATGTGTTTTTTTATCCGCTTCTCCGGCGCCAAATTCCGTTAAAGGTGAATATCCTCTCACGGTGATCAGCCGGATATGAGTGCTGTCCTCCTCCTGCCTGACAATAAAATCTCCGGCCGCATGATGCCAGGGAAAAATCTGCTCAAAGGTTTCAAGATCATAATAATACGTCAAAATCCGGGAGATTTCCTGATAAATTTCAAGCGCCTCTGTTTCTAAGATATAGTGGCAGCTGCCGTCGGATTCCCATATGACAATTTGTCTTCTATCCTGGTCTTCGGTGACATGGAATTCTTTGTAGCCTTCAAACCATTCCCCTAAAAAAAAACCGATCCTGCCGTTATCTGTTTTTATGAAATCAATACCAAAGACCCGGGGGAGATAGTGTTTTGAATACGCTTGATTCATTCGGGATATCAGGTCATATTCATTTTCAATCAAAGACAGACCTGCTCTTGATACCGCACCATTCAGGACAAAAGAACAGGTTCGGCTCTCACTGACAACAACCTGAATTTTTAAAGGGTGATATAAAGCGCCGTGCTTTTCAAGAAAAATGACAATCTTATAGATCTGATCCGTTGGAACAGGTGCATTGAAAACAGCTTCAAGGCCTGATTTCAATAGTGTAAAATCATTTTTTAATAAAAATTGACGGGCAGCTGAAAAGTAATCCCCGATCGTTATAACAAAATTTTCGATACCATCTTCAGAAGGAATATCGCTGGAAAACCCGGTGCTTTTCCCTGACAAGGCAAATTTCCATAAACAAGAGCCAGGGAAAACCTCTTTTTCTTCACCAGATATAAAAAAACAAAAAAGACGGGGATACATTATGCCTTTCTGTGAGGTGCAAGCTCGTCTTTCAGCTTCTGAACCACTTGAAAGCCTAATTTTTCAGCCTTATCACAATGGGCAATGGCTTTGTCAAATTCCCCTGTTTCAAGATAGCCCACGGCAAGATTGTTATGGGCCACCGGGAATTCAGGCTGCACTTTAATGGCCTCAAGGTTTGCCTTGATACCTTCTTTTACAAGTCCTTTCATAAAATAGGCAGTCCCCAGGGTGGCAAAAGCCTGAACAAAATTTTTATTATGAATAATGGCTTTTTTGAGATTTTTTATGGCCTTATCCATTTTTTCTTCATCTTCCTTTGAATCTTTACCGTCAATCAACTGAAGCAGAACAAATGCCATATTGCCATACCCTTCTGCAAAGCCGGCTCTTGCTTTTGTAGCACTCTGGTTAAACCGGTAGCATCCTTCAAAATCCTTTCTCTGAAGACAGATACCGCCTAAAAGGACATAGGCCTCGGCAAGCGTGGGGCTGCGGTCAATAGCGTCATGGAGTGCCTTTTCAGCCTCAACAAACTCCTGCTTTCCCATAAGGGCTACAGCAAGATTGTAATGGGTTGTACCGCATTCATCATTATGAACAAGCGCAGCTTTTAATTTTGCAATATACTCATCCGCATCTTTTGGAAGATTCTTCCCCTGATCAGCGTTTGTCATTCTTCATATCCTTATTTAATATTTACAGCAGTTTCAAATCCTTGATTTAAAATTCAATATACTATTTCCGACATGACTTTGTGTCAAGACCCATTAAAAAACAGACACCTGTTTTGATTGACAATCTATACCAGATAGATATATTATTTATACTATGAAATTTGAATATGATCTTATAAAATCAAAAACTAACAAAAAAGAGCATGGGATTGATTTTATTGAAGCTCAAGAGCTTTGGAAAGATCCCGACTTATTGGAGATTCCGGCGAGGACGACGGATGAACAAAGGTTTTTGGTTATTGGAAAGATAGCAGTAAAGCATTGGTCAGGCGTTATCACATATCGTGGGGAGAATATAAGGATTATCTCTGTGCGCCGGGCGAGAGATGAGGAGATTGAGATATATGAAGGCTAAAGACTTTGACAAAAAGTTTGATGAAGGAAAGAGCATTGTAAAACATCTGGATCTTTCAAAAGCCAGACGATCTGAACAGGAACAAAAAAGAGTCAATGTTGATTTCCCGATCTGGATGATTCATTCTTTGGATAAAGAGGCTAAGCGGCTCGGTGTTCCCCGACAGTCAATTATCAAAATCTGGCTTGCAGAAAGATTGCAGCAAGTCTCAGCCTGAAAGCCGGATTTTTTGACTCAAAAAAAGAAATTATATGATCATGTCACAGGCTGATCACCTTACGTCCGCTGGATGGCCATTGCAACAATCTCTAAGATTACCTTCGCTGACCGCCATGAACTCACTCGTTCCTCGCTCAAACACCATGGCGGTTTAACCGCTACGATAATCAAAACTTGTAAGCAAAGATCCATAATGCTCCCGTAAGGCAATCAGTCTCTACCAACCAGCATAGCAAATTCGCTTTGTAATGACTCGCTGTTTATTACATTCCATAATTTCCAGTGGAAATTCAGGGTGTCTTGTCCGAACGGTTTGCCTGGATCGGAACAGGTGTGTGAAAATATTTAAAAATTAGACCTTGGTACAATATCTTTTTTTATCTGGATGACTATAATAATTGATAATATAATAGTTTAATTGCCATTCCTTTATCAATAATATAAAACTTTGGAGGCCAATCATGGCACAAGCAGGAAGCATAAAAGAAATTTCAGGTTCGGTAAACGCACGAACATCCACGGGGCAGGTTCGAGAACTTAACGTCGGGGACATAGTTTATGAAAATGAACTGATTGAGACAACCGGCGGCTCCAGGGTCACCATTGAGCTGGACAACGGAAAAACAATAAACCTGTCTGAAAACGCACAGATCCTCATTGATGAATCCGTCACCGGCGTAGTTGATGCCCGTGATGCAGTCGTCAGTGAAGTGGAAGGTCTGCAGGCAGCACTTGAAGCCGGTGAAGAGATCGGTGATGAAGAAGCAACAGCCGTGGGTGAAGAGGATGACGCACATGACTTCGGCCTTGACTACTATGCAGGCGACCAGACTAGAGGCGAAGTCGACAGTTACCTGTTCCCCACTGATTATGGCTCAGACGCAGAAATCATAACCCAAGAGAACGGTGAAATCGAACCCCCAACGATCACTGCAGCTATTGATCTGGATATCAATGTTACTGCTGATGATATTATTGATGCAGAAGAAGCAAAAAGTATTATCCCTGTAACCGGTACTGTAGGTGGCGATGTCAAGGCAGGTGATATAGTTACCCTGACAATCAATGGCAACGATTACTCCGGACCGGCATATGATGACAATGGAACATTAAAATTCAGTATTGATGTGCCGGGTGCGGAACTGGTCGCAGACCCTGATCATGTGATTGAGGCAAGTGTGACAGCTAGCGACGACTTTGGGAACACTGCAACAGCAACAGATACTGAAGGGTACGGGGTCGACAGCGGCCTGTCCGCCAACGTATCATCGGTCACGGTCAACGAGAATGCTCTTGATCTGGTTGTGGGTGGGGACGACCTCGCAGCGGGCACAGTCACCGGCAGTCTGCCTGGTAGCACGGATGAAACAGCAGGTGACACACTGACGGCCGACGGCGGGTTTGGTCAGCTAAGTTATGCTCTGGTAACTGGAGGCAATTCAGCCACAGCCGGAACCTACGGTACGATTCAGATCAACACGGATGGAACCTATCTCTACACCCTGACCTCACCGGTGGATGGCCCCAATGCGAACAACGGCGTCACCACCGAGATCGCCGCCGACTCCTTCACCTACGAGGTGACTGACAACTACGGCAACACCTCGACGGAGACCATCACCATCAACATCGTTGATGATGTGCCGACGGTGGATGTTGGTCTTCTTTATGGAGGAGATTTTTCGCTTCCGAGCCTCACCACCCAAGATGCGGAAACCATTGGTACTGACTCAGACACCGCCTCTGATTCGTTTGCCAGCCTGTTTACTCTTACTCAGGATATGGGAGCAGATGATGACGGCACAGCGGCTTCATTGGGTTACACTCTGTCTGTGACTACAGCAGCTACTGGTCTCACCAGTGACGGCGAGGATATCAACGTAGCACTTGTCGGCAACAACATCGTGGGCAGCACTTCTACTGGTGG